>JAJDWI010000013.1 GCA_022825665.1 Candidatus Poribacteria bacterium | reverse complement strand
AATAAAAAAGTCGTGAATTTCACAGAAAAGTGATACAATAGCCATCGGAGAACTCCTTTTACTGAAGGTGTAATTACTTCATTATATCAAAGGGGTTCTCTTAAATCATACACTTATTTATTTCCGAACTCACGTTAAATTATAACGTCCTTTACCCGCGAAAGCAATCCCAACAATTTCCTTGCAAAGAAAACCCAAATTGCGTATACTTTAAGCGATATTATCATTCCACACCAGCGGAGGTGTTCTTTGTCAGATAATCTATTAAGTCCCTTGAACGATGTGCAACGTGAAGCCGTCCAACATACCGAAGGACCACTCCTTATCCTATCTGGAGCGGGTAGCGGCAAAACGCGCGTGATAACCCATCGCATTGCTTACCTCATCAAACATCACCGAGTCTCTCCCTTCCGTATCCTTGCAGTGACATTCACAAACAAAGCAGCAAACGAGATGAAGGAACGGTTAGATTTACTCGTTGGAGAAGGAGAGAGTAAAAATCTGTGGGTAGCAACTTTCCACGCCACGTGTTCCCGCATTCTACGTCGAGATATTGAGCAAATAGATGGCTTTACACGAAACTTTACAATATATGATAAGGGAGAACAAGTTACAGTTGTTAAAGAAATACTCAGAAATTTTGGGTTGGATGACAAACAGTACAACCCTCGGTCTATCCACGATCTGATTAGTAAAGCAAAAAACAACTCAATAAATCCCGATACTTACGCAGACACAGCAGACGGTTTCTATGAAAAGATTGTGTCAAAGGTTTATCCCGAATATCAGAATACACTTCGTAAAAATAATGCTTTAGATTTCGATGATTTGCTTAACTTTACTGTCCAACTCTTTCGGAAATATCCAGATATTCTTGAATACTATCAAGAGAAGTTCACACATATTCTTGTGGATGAGTATCAGGACACGAACCGTTGCCAATACAATTTAGTGCGGTTTTTGGCTGGTGATCAAAAGAATGTATGTGTCGTTGGTGATGATGACCAGTCAATATACGGATTTCGAGGGGCGGACATCCATAACATAATAGATTTTGAACACCACTACGCGAATACACGTGTCCTCCGTTTAGAACAGAACTACCGTTCAACACAAAACATCTTAGATGCAGCATGGAGTGTTGTTCAAAACAATAAGAAACGCAAAGAGAAAAAACTCTGGACAGAAAATGATGCGGGTGAACTTATAACCTGTTATGAAGCAATTGATGAACGTGATGAAGCAGGTTTTGTAGGAACAAAGATAGAGGATTGGAACGCAGAAGGCGTTGATTTTAAGGACTTTGCAATCTTTTATCGGACAAATGCGCAATCCCGTATTTTTGAAGAAGCACTCCGTTCTGCAAATATACCGTATCAGATTGTTGGTGGACTCGGTTTTTATGACCGTATGGAAATTAAGGATTTGATTGCATACTTACGTGTCATGTGCAATCCGTTTGATTCGTTAAGTCTAAGACGTATAATCAACGTGCCGACTCGTGGCATCGGGGCAACATCACTTGAGCGACTGATGAATTTTGCAGAGAGTGAAGAAATACCGCTGATTGAGGCTATTGATCGCGTTGAAGAAATTGACACGATTAACAAAGGTATCAAAGGGAAAATTCGTCGTTTTGCTAAAATATTCGAAAAGTTTGACGGAAGTGACCTACCTGCTGATGCGCTTGATCATGTATTAGAGACGACAGGTTACCTTGAAAACTTCAAAGCACAACGTTCAATAGAAGCACAGAATCGGGTTGAGAATATAGAAGAACTTAGGAATGCTGTCTACGAATATGAACTGGTTGCAGAAGAACCGACTCTTGCTGATTATTTACAGAATGTTGCACTTATTGCGGATATTGACATGATGGAAACAGACGATACGGATGATACCAATGTTGTGACGATGATGACTATACATAGTGCAAAAGGTTTAGAATTTCCATTTGTTTTTATTGTCGGTATGGAAGAAGGATATATGCCACATCAACGTTCTATCGATTCTGAAGAAGCTGTAGAAGAGGAACGCAGATTGTGCTATGTTGGCATTACGCGTGCTGAGGAACAACTATTTCTGTTGCATGCGAAGGCACGCAGAACATGGGGTGGTACGGAGTATAGGGTTCCGTCGCGTTTCATTGAGGAAATTGAACCGCATCTCATCAAGCATGTAGATCGTTACAACTCGGCGTTTTCACAACCAGAAGTTAGTTACGTTCAAGAGGCAGAAGTTATAGAATATAAAATAAATCAGATTGTACATCATCCAAGTTTCGGACGAGGTAAAGTAACGAAACTAAGCGGATCCGGTTTGAATGCATTTGTGACAGTTCGTTTTGATCGTGCTGGCTCTAAACAATTTGCTGCTGCAATAGCACCATTGCAAACAGTTTAATTTTACTTTGTTCGGAACATCTTGTAAATCATAGTGTAAATAAGAGAAAGGTTCTATAAGTAAATGGCAACTATTACAACAGAAGACGTTAGCCATGTTGCAAACTTGGCGCGTCTTGAATTCAATGAGGAAGAAACAAAGGATTTTACGGAACAACTTTCCCGAATCTTAGACTATATCGGGAAGTTGAATGAATTGGAAACAGATGACGTTCATCCAACATCACATATCCATCCTCTCCAAAACATCACAAAACCCGATATAGTCAAAACATCGTTGCCTCGCGATCAAGTTCTCGCCAATGCACCAGAGGCAGAAGAAGGGTATTTCGGAGTGCCCAGAGTAATTGATACCGATTAAGGAGCAGAACTGAATGTCGCTATACCAACTCACGGCACACGAACTACACGATAAACTCAAAGCACGCGAAATCACTGCAGTTGAACTAACCGAATCAGTATATGAGCGAATTGAGGAGGTGGAAACACAGGTCAAAGGATATCTGACATTGACGAAAGAGATTGCGTTGGAGCAAGCAAACGCAGCAGATGTCGGATTTCAAAATGGCGATGATATGCCTCCACTTGCTGGTATTCCTATCGCAATAAAAGATGTAATATGCACCAAAGGTGTGCGGACAACGTGTGCCTCAAAAATACTCAGCAACTTCGTCCCTCCTTACGATGCGACTATCATGACAAAGTTATACAAACAAGGTGTAGTCATGGTAGGCAAAACAAATATGGACGAATTTGCGATGGGGTCATCCACCGAAAACTCTGCATACCAGATAACGCATAATCCATGGGATTTGGATACCATTCCCGGCGGGTCCAGTGGTGGTTCAGCAGCAGTTGTGGCAGCGGATACGGCAATCTGCTCGTTAGGATCAGACACTGGCGGTTCAATACGACAACCTGCTGCACTGTGCGGTGTTGTCGGAATGAAACCGACTTACGGGAGAATTTCACGATATGGACTTATCGCCTTTGCATCTTCACTTGACCAGATCGGTCCGTTTACGAAAGACGTGACCGATTGTGCATTGGTTCTCAATGCACTCTGTGGAAAAGATGAAATGGACTCCACATCGGTTGATGTTCCCGTTCCAGATTTTACTCAGAGTCTGATTGACGATATACAAGGGATGAAAATAGGTGTGCCAGAAGAGTACTTTACAGAAGGTTTAGACGCTGAGGTGGCAGATAAGGTACAGGATGCTATTGCTAAATTGGAATCTCTGGGGGCATCTATTGAAGAGATTTCGCTTCCACATACTGATTATGCTATTGCTACATATTATATCATCGCACCAGCGGAAGCAAGTGCGAACCTTGCAAGATATGATGGTGTGCGTTATGGATATCGGACAGAAGAACCCGAAGACTTGATAAATATGTATAAAAAGACACGTAGTGAAGGTTTTGGGGAAGAGGTAAAAAGACGTATTATGCTTGGAACATTTGCACTTAGTGCAGGATACCAAGATGCATATTATCGGAAAGCACAAAAGGCACGCACACTAATAAAGTCTGATTTTGATGCAGCATTTGAGAAAGTTGATGTAATCGCAACACCTACATCCCCGACACCTGCATTTAAAATTGGTGAACGAACTGCAGACCCATTGCAGATGTATCTCTGTGATGTGATGACAACGCCTGCAAGTCATGCTGGTTTACCAGGGATCTCTATTCCTTGTGGTTTAGTTAAGAGTGGTCTACCTGTTGGTTTACAATTATTAGCAGCACCATTCAATGAAGAAGCATTATTTCGCGTCGCATACACTTATGAAAAAAATACAGAACACCACTTACTGAAACCTCAAATATCTAACGTGAATGACAAATGAAATTAATAATTGCCCCTTTTGGAGGGCTTATTGGTGCTGTCCTCGGCGGCATTCTCTGGGCAAAAATAATTCAGTGGACAGGCAGCAATTGGGGGTTTGTTGCTGTCGGAATTGGAGTGTTTGCAGGTATCGGAATGCTTATAACTTGTTCCCGTGCCATTGATCCACATGAAACAAGACATTGGATAATGGTCTCTGTCGGAGCTGCGTTGTTTGCAATTATGGGAATCTTTGTCGGTAAATATCTTGATGTTAGGTGGAATGCAATAACACAAATTACAGAACAATTAATCGCAAATGAACCACTTCTATCAGAAGAAGCAGCTACATATATGGCAGAGACTCAATATTCTGGTAGTTCAAAGTGGGAACTTATGAAAGAGAGAATGCATTGGTTTGATCTGGTTTTTGCTGCTATCGCTATCTTTGCCGCAATTTACATCACATTAAATAAAAGGTTACGTACACTTTTTGCTAAATTGGGTTGATATTGGGATCATTACTTTTTACTATACATTTAAATGGAGTCAAAAATGAAAAAATATCTGATATGGATCATGGTGATTACACTTCTCACCTACATGATACCACCATTCAGTGAGGTCTTCGCTGAAGACACTGATACTGATCAAAATATATTATTAGAAAACATCGCACTATTTTCTGAGATATTAGCGATTATTGAACAAGAACACATTGATGATCCAGATAAAAAAGAACTGATGGAAGGTGCAATCAAGGGCATGCTTCGTACTTTGGATCCTTATAGTCAATTTATACCAGATTATATTGCATTTCGCACACAGAACCAAGGGAATTACGGTGGTGTTGGTATGACCGTCGGAATACGTGATGAAGGGATTACCGTTATCACCCCATTCAAAGGTAATCCTGCAGCCAATGCCGGTGTGCAGAGCGGCGATGTTATCAGCCTAATTGACGGAGAATCAACTGCGGTTATGTCCTTAGATGATGCTGTTGAACTGCTACGAGGTGAACCCGGTACATCTGTCTCAGTTACCTTAAATCGTCCAAAGGTCAGTCGTCCTATAGAAGTTACCATTACGCGTGAAGTCATACGTATACCAAGCGTTGAAAAAGAAATAATTGGAGATAATATAGGTTATATAAAAATCAATACTTTTCTTCAAACAACTGCCAACGATGTAGACAATGCTTTAGAGGAATTCAATCAACACAATATCCGTGGTATCATCCTTGATCTACGTTTTAATCCCGGTGGGTTACTCGGTTCTGCAGTAGATATATCAAGTGACTTTCTTGAACCCGGACAACTCGTTGTTTATAGCAAGGGTAAAGGGGGTGAAATTGAACCCTTTAAGGCTGTGGGTCCTGCAAGAGAGAAACTACCTCTGATTGTATTGGTCAACGGTGGTAGTGCAAGTGCATCGGAAATCGTTGCTGGTGCAATAAAAGACCACAGTAGAGGACTTGTCATGGGAAGTCAAACATTCGGCAAAGCTTCTGTGCAGAAGGTATTCTCTCTTAACGATTCAAAGGCTGCGGTAAAACTAACTGTGGCACATTATTATACACCCAATGATATTAATATCGACGAAATCGGTATCATACCTGATGTTGAAACAGCGTATTTTAGTCGTTCTGAAGTACAAATGCAAGTAAAATTGAGAGGTCATCAGAAAATTAAATCCTTTGTTGAAGAAAACGGCGATGATGTCTTAGAAAAGCTCTTTGTTGCTGAACACGCGCCGCGTGAAGACCGTCAAGCTTCAAAACTGTTACGGTCGTATAGACAATTGACTGATTCACTCACTGATGAGCAAATCATCCTTAGCGATATTGGCGTCAAATACGTTATTGCACTGGAAACGAAAAACATCAAGGATGAAATAATGCATGATCCTCAAGTTAGGGCTGCTATGGAACAACTGAAAGTCCTTGAACTTTTTGCTAAGAAAAACTAATACAAGTAGACTAAAATTTCCGGTCTAATTCTTTTCATAAAGCATGACGAAATAAGGCACTGTTATATGAATCTACAGACACCTATTCTGAATTACATTAACAACTCATGGCAACAATCTGAAGCATCCGAAGTACTTGATGTAACAAATCCTGCTACAGGCGATGTCTTAACACAAGTACCGCTTTCACCCATAGAAGAGGTAAATCAAGCTGCAGCTGCAGCTTCAAATGCTTATGATGAATGGAGACGCACCCCTCCAGTCCAACGCGTGCAATATCTCTTCAAATTGAAAGATCTACTTGAGGAAAATATTGACGATATTGCCCAAACCATCACGATGGAGTGTGGCAAAACGGTTGCTGAAGCAAAAGGTGAAATGCGACGTGCTATAGAAAATGTGGAGGTCGCGTGTGGTATTCCTACACTTATGCAAGGTACTAATTTAGAAGACATTGCTACCGGCATAGATGAGTTTATGATTCGTCAACCAGTCGGTGTATGTGCTGTCATCGCACCTTTCAATTTTCCAGGGATGATTACTTTCTGGTTTCTACCTTACGCAATCGCTTGTGGAAATACATACATCGTCAAGCCATCCGAAAAAGTGCCCCTTACCATGCAAAAGATTTTTCAATTACTGGAACAAACGGGTTTACCTGAAGGCGTTGTTAACCTTGTTAACGGTGGACAAGAGACAGTGAATGCTATCTTGGAACATCCTGAAATCCGTGCTATCAGTTTTGTCGGTTCAACTGCTACTGCAAAAGCAATTTATGCAAAAGCTGCAGCACATGGGAAAAGAGTTCAATGCCAAGGTGGTGCAAAGAATCCTCTAATAGTTCTGCCTGATGCCGATCCACAGTTCACTGTCAACGCTACAGCAGATAGTGCATTTGGTTGTGCAGGTCAGCGGTGTCTTGCTGCGTCTCTTGCATTTGCTGTGGGCGGGGCACAAAACTGGTTTCCACAAGCAATCAGCGATACTGCCACCGATAGGATTGTGGGCAATGGTTTGGATGATAATGTCCAAATGGGTCCTGTCATCACACAGGAAAGTCGTGAACGTATTGAGGGTGTAATTCAGACTGGGATAGAAGCAGGTGCGCGCGTCCTCGTTGATGGACGTTATCCGAAAATCAATGGGTGTGAAAACGGAAACTTTATACGTCCCACTGTTCTCAGTAATATAGACCCACAAGGTGAAATTGCTAAAACAGAAATCTTTGGTCCTGTATTAGGTCTTATCCATGTCCAGACAATTGACGATGCGATTAACCTTATCAATAGTGGTAGTTATGGAAATATGGCTTGCTTATTTACGCGCAGTGGTGCATCAGCGCGTAAGTTCCGTTATGAAGCACAGATAGGAAACATCGGTATAAACATCGGTGTTGCCGCCCCGATGGCATTCTTCCCGTTTAGCGGTTGGAAAGATAGTTTTTTCGGTGATTTACACGGACAGAGTTGGGATGCAGTTGATTTCTTTACACAGAAGAAGGTTGTTGTGGAGAGATGGAATTAGAAAAATGATGTGAATTTACTGTGCTGTACAGCATTTACAGATGTTAACAATTTCAATAAAGGATGTTATACCCTAAACTTAATGGAAAACTTTAGGTTTATTGATCTTTTTGCTGGAATAGGTGGAATTAGAATTCCATTTGAAAAGTTAGGCGGAACATGTGTTTATAGTTCCGAATGGGATAAACACGCACAAAAAACTTATGCACACAATTTTGGTGAAACCCCTGATGGTGATATTACCGAAATTGACGAAATTGATGTGCCAGATCATGATATTCTATTAGCGGGTTTTCCCTGCCAACCTTTCAGTATAATTGGAGATAAACAGGGCTTTGCAGATACACGCGGAACCTTGTTTTTTGACATTGCCCGGATTTTGAATCATAAGCAACCAAGTGCATTCCTCCTTGAAAACGTAAAGCAGTTGCTCACCCATGATAAACGGAGAACTTTTGCAATTATACAAGAAAGTTTATCAAAATTGGGTTATGTCACTTACCATAAAGTTCTGAATGCGTTAGACTTCGGATTGCCACAAAAACGGGAACGCACTTTCATCGTGGGGTTTCGTGAACCGATAGCGTTTGATTTTCCAATTGGTACGGGTGTGTATAAATCATTGTCAGAGATACTTGAACATGATAATAATATTGATCCAAGTCTATATGCATCAGCACGGATTCGTGAAGCACGACGTGAGAAATGTAAAGGAGAACCCTTTTATCCATCTATTTGGCATGAAAACAAGGGAGGTAATATTTCAGTATTGCCCTATTCATGTGCATTAAGAGCAGGGGCATCATATAACTATCTGTTAGTGAATGGTGTTAGACGACTTTCTCGTAGAGAAATGCTGCGTTTGCAGGGTTTCCCTGAAGATTTCAAAATATTAGGAAATTTTACACAATTTCGAAAACAAATAGGGAATAGTGTTGCTATTCCTGTAGTTGATGCCATTGCAAGAAAAATGTTAGCAGCCTTGCATCAACGAAAACCAATGTTACTGCGTGGGGAACAATTGTCTCTTTTTTAAAACAGAATCAATGTATTTGCTTAATGGATAATGCGACTGCTAAAAAACAACTTGATACTGTAATTAATAAGGCAAGGGTCCATTTTTATAAACCTATACAAATTGCTGAAATTCTTCATAGAGATAGAATACATAGTGACATTAATCTGGAAGATTTGGAAACCTATCGAACATCATCACGAAAATGGCGAGATGAGATTTCACAAAGGTTTGTTGGTAACATTTCTACGTCAAGTTCTAGATTCCAAGACAACCTATTTGAATCCAACGCTACACCGCCAACAGTTTTAGTGCAATTAGGAAGAATCAACAGAAGCAGCAATGGTGCTGTAGAAGCATATATTTATGATGCCTTTAAGAATAAGAATCGACTATCTCAAATGTCTGCGGGATTATCTTATGTTTCACAGGCAGGTATAGAGTCTTTTGTTTTAAACGATTTTATTAAGAAATTTACGCGAAATTCTGGACTTTCACGTAGTATTGACAAGATTTATGAAATCGTGGTTTACGCTCTATTTTCCACACTGTTGGAAGTTTTAGAGGTTGAAATCGGAGTGAGAATTAATAATATCAACTATACAATTTTATCTGAATTTTCTGATTTCGCTGAGAAAGTTTTGGGGTTGTCAGAAGAAACAACCGAAACATATCAAGAAGCTAAAGTTTTCAGAGTAGGTGTTACAAATGCAGCCGACAGAGGACTTGATATGTGGGCGAATTTTGGGGTGGCAATTCAAATTAAGCACATTTCACTAACACACAAAGTAATTGAGGATATAAGTAGCGCAATTTCTGCTGATCGTATAATTATTGTTTGTAAGGAATCAGAAAAGGATGTTCTTGTATCTGTCCTAAAACAATTTGGGAGTGCTGGTAGAATTTAGAGCGTAATAACTTTGAATGAACTTGATGCATGGTATGAAAAAGCACTAAGAGGAGAAGCATCTAATTTAATTGGCAACAAAATATTACAAAAACTTGAGGATGAGATAGAGGTTGAATTTCCCTCAACTACCTCTGAATTTACGGATTTTTTTAAGGAACGCGGTTATGATACACTATCTAATTTTGACTTTTGACATTCATTAAATGTTTGAACAGCAAGGTTTACCATGAAATATAGATCAAGTGCAGCAATGCTCATTTCAGTTGTTTTACACCTCATAGTAGGTGTAATCGGTTTCTTCTACTGGTTTAACGTTATTCCAAGCCATCGCGCAGATAGCATGGATGCAATCTTCACAACAGTGGAAAAACCAAAAACCAAACGGATTACTCCACCCAAACGTCAACAAATACGTAAAGAAACTACACGCAGCACAAATCAACCTAATCTGAAAATACTTACCAGCAACCAACCCACATCACGACACGGTGTTGTTTCTGCTGCTGAACCGACTGAGTTCAGACCTTTTGAGAAAGTAAATTTGAATGAAAGTGTAGCACCCGGTCCAACTAATATTGAATTTAAAGGACCCGCACCGATACGTAGAGGTGTTGAACAACCTATTAAGAAAAAACCCAAAACACCAGAACGTTTTAAGAGTCGTTTGGTGAAATTTATTGAAACACAAGAGGGACCTCAACGTATAATTTACTGCATCGACTTATCATCCAGTTTGCAAGATTTACCTGATTATAAATATAAAAAGATAATAGACCTTATGCGAGATTCACTGACTTTCCTTGAGCCACACGATAGTTTCAACATCGTTGCTTTTAGTGCAGAACTGGTCGTCTATAACAAAACTTTTGTTTCTGTGATGGAAAAGACAGTAGAAAATGCTTCAACATATTTAGCAAACATAAAAACACAGATACGGACAGATGTTAATGAACACGATATGCTCACAACGTTGACAGAAATAGCAAAATCATCTCCGACAATTGTCGTCCTATTTAGCGACGGTATACCGACGAGTATTACAACTCCTGACTTAAAAATTGTAGGTGAACATGCAAAAGGAAATGGACAAATCTTTGCTATGGGCATTGGCATGGCACCGAATTTTCCGGGGGCAGTGATGTTAAAACAGCTCAGTATTGTCAGTAAGGGTGATTTCTGGCTCGTTGATAGATAAGGAAATTCCATGCAGCACTCAGGGATAGAACGTGCTGAAGAAATTGCACAGAGTTTATTTTCACACCAAGTTGAGGGTGTTGCTTTCTTGTTGGGTCGTCGTCGTGCACTCCTTGCAGACGATATGGGTTTGGGCAAAACTCGTCAATCCATCATCGCAATGGTTGAGGCTGAACCTGTTGGTCCTTACCTCGTAATCTGTCCTGCATCAATCAAACGTAACTGGGCACGCGAAATTGAAATCGTCCTTCCAAATGCTGAGATTGCTATCGTTGGACCCACACCTCTACCCAAAACAGATTTCCAAGAGTGGATTATTATCAACTATGAAATCCTTGGAAAGAACCTTAACCAACTCCTTGAGTTTGACTGGAAAGGTGTGGTTTTTGACGAAGCACATTACCTAAAAAACTACCAAAGTCAGCGAAGCAAAAACGCATCAAAATTGGTTAAAGAGATTACTGAGGAACCTGTTGTCCATGCGCTTACAGGCACACCGATGACAAATCGTCCTCGCGACCTATTTCCACTTCTACAGATTTTGGAACATCCCCTCGGAAAGAGTTTCCTTAGTTTTGCCAAACGTTATTGTGAAGCGTATCAGGGAGATTTCGGATTAGTGGCAGATGGTGCAAGCAATATTGAAGAATTAACTGTGCAATTACACGGGGTAATGTTACGTCGCACAAAAGATGAAGTATTAGACCTCCCACCTAAAGTGCGAACATGGATGGATGTTGAACTACATCCTTTCTTAATCCAACGATACAACCATTTAGTCCAAGATTTCATATCTAAATTTGATTCTCCTGATGCTATTGCTGGATTACCTGAATCACTTGGATTATCAATAGATGAACGTGAAGATTTCAACGAGTCAATTGACACAACTGATTTAGGAACTGGTATGGGTAGGATAACCCAAGTCCGAAGAGCAATTGCATTTTCTAAATGCCGCCACACCGTTAAATTTGTAGAGAATGCCTTGGAACAGGGAGAAAAGGTAATTGTGTTCACATCGTTTCTCAACACCATGCAACGTTTCCAGCAGCATTTCAAAGAAAGAGCAGTTTATGTATCTGGTGCAGTTCCTTCACATCGCAGACAGGACAGAGTTGATCGTTTTCAAAATGATGATAGTATCAGAATCTTCGTGGCAAATATGCATATCGCAGGAGTAGGTATAAATCTTACTGCTGCACGACAAGTTGTTTTTAATGATTTAGATTGGGTACCCGCTAATCATTGGCAGGCGGAGGATCGCGCATATCGTATAGGACAAACTGGTACAGTCAATGTCACCTATATGATCGCTAACGGTACAATAGACTCGTTTGTCAAAACAGTATTGGAAACGAAAGCAGCATTGATGGATTCTATCGTTGAAGGTTCAATATTGGTACCTGGCGGTGAGGCAGCGATTAAATTAGATGTTCTCAGCGAACTCAAACGTATGATGAATGCACTTTCTGTCAAAACAACCGAACTTAAAGAGGATAATATCCAAGAAGTACTTCAGAACGCGGGAAATGCCTACATTGAAGAGAACGCATCCCATCTACAAGAGGCAACCCGTAAACAACTCCGACCCTATTCGGAAGAAGCAATTCGTGTTTTAGCAAATGTTCTCACCGGACCGAAACGAACCGTCTACCATGCTGAAAGTTCCTCACAAAAAGGCAAATTTTACACATTAGAAGTAATAGGTGCAGATATAACATGCGACTGTCCGGGATTCACACACCGTGGAAGTTGTAGACATGTACGTCCTCTAAAGTCCTCTCTCGTAGCAGGAAAACCATTACCAAAAGGATATACTGAGGTTTCTGAAGAAAACTCCATTGAAACACCTTAGGTTTTTCTGTGTCTTCTGTGATTCAGACAGATCAAAAGATTATAATCATAATTATTGCTATTTTCTATCACACTTACTTGCCTTCTGTAAACCTAAACTACTAATAAATTGAATTTAATAGCATAAATGTAATTATTTATTTGACATTGGTTATTTATCTATGTTATAATATGTATTACATAAAATTTTTGACTACGGGTAACCCAAATATGTTAACATTTTACCATTCCAACATTCTTATGAATTTAGAAAAAATATACCAAATGGTAGTCAAAAAACTGGTATTTTTCCAGATGATGCAAAAGATACCAAAATTAAATTTTTTTCTCATGAAAAAACCGATTAAAATCACCGATAAACTCAGACAGGCACTATACTCAGACCGATTACACCAAAAGATACCGTTATGTAAAAAAAGGTTACCGTACGGTAACCTTTTAAAGGTAGAAAATCCGATAAAATATATAAGAAAAACTATTCGGCAAAAAGCAGATTACACACATAAACAGAACCATCATCTCCAATTTTCCATACAGGAAGGTAACACGAAAAAACAGAAAATCATACAAAACCCAAACCGTACCAAAAATGCCAAATAAAAAAATGAAAAAACCCACATAAAAACCTTATTAAACTTAGGCAGGGACTGGGATAACACCACCGTACCAAAACCGTACCAAAAAACGAAAACTGGTACGGTTTGAAGGAAACAAACCCAGAAAATTTGAAGACAAAACGAGGTCTATTCCAATTTCTTACAGTGACAATGAAATGCCTCTGGGAACCATTACTTTCTCTTTTGCTTTACAGAGTATTTATGGTATAATTCAATTGATGTTGTATATTGACGTTGACTATTCTGAACTACAATAGAGTACCGCATGAATCCGTTTAGATTTCTTAAACATCAAACTGAAAAAAAGTTTTATAGAGCGTATCAAAAACGACTTGAAGCAGAGGCAGGTACGTGGAAAATTCCTCGTCACATTGGTGTGATTCTTGATGGAAACCGTCGTTATGCCAAAGCAAGTGGGTTAGACAATGTAATTAAAGGACACTATGAAGGTGCTGATAAACTGGAAGAAGTTCTCCATTGGTGCGACGAACTGGGAGTCGAAATCTTCTCTATTTGGATTTTTTCTCTTGATAACTTCAAGCGTGCAGATGCTGAAGTTGAAGGAATCTTAGGTTTAATTGAAAGAAAAATGCGGGAATTAGTCACTATTGAAGGACTTCACGCTAATCAGATAAAGGTTCGTGCAATGGGACAGATTGACCGCTTACCACAAAGTCTTCAGGAGGCAATTCGGCAAGCAGAAGAAGCAACGAAACACTATGACAATTTTATTCTAAACGTAGCTGTTGCCTATGGTGGACGCGAAGAAATAATTGAAGCATTTAAAGGACACTTGACAGCCGAAATAAAAAATGGGAAAGATGCTAATCAAATCGCTGAAGAATTAAGTGTTGATAAAATAGCACCATATCTATATACCTCAAATCTTCCTGACCCAGAATTAATTATCAGGACAAGTGGTGAAGTCCGTCTATCCGGTTTTCTGTTGTGGCAGAGTGTTTACTCTGAATTCTATTTTTGTGATACCTATTGGCCCTCATTTAGAAAGATTGACTTTTTGCGCGCGATTCGAGATTATAGTCATCGGAAACGACGTTTTGGGAAATAAAACTGGAGAAGTTACATTATATAATATAGTGAGCTCTTACTAAGGAGTAAGGCATGCGGTTTGGAATATGTACAAGTTTAGATAATGTCAATCGTCTTGCGGAGATTGGATACGACTACATTGAGTTAGGTGTGAGAAACGCACTCATGCCAGAAGCAAGTGAAGATGATTTTCAGAAAATTAGAGAACGCGTTGCTGATGCTCCTCTTAAACCTGAGGCTTATGCCGGATTTATTCCTGGAGACTTACGGGTTGTTGGAGAGGCAGTGGATGCATCTCGTTTGTCGCGATATGTGGAAACGGCATGTCGTAGGGCAAACGAAATTGGTGGAGAAATTATTGTATATGGCAGCAGCAAATCTCGAAATCTGGAAGAAGGATATTCTGAGGAGCGAGCATTAACACAGATAGCAGAATTTCTTGATATGGCAGCTGACCATGCAGAAGCACACGAAATCACAATCGTTATTGAACCAATTTGTATAAAAGAAGGAAACATAATACGCACTGTTGCTGATGGACTCGCGATGGCAAAACGGGTCAACAGAAAAGGTATCAAGGTGTTGGCTGATCTATACCATATTTGGCAAGAGAATGAACCATTGCAGAACATTGTTGATGCCGCAGAATGGCTAACACATGTCCATATTGCCGAGCCTGTTAAACGCTCATATCCAGGAAATGATGATTTTGATTTCACAGATTTCTTTACAGCATTAAAAAATGCAGGGTACGATGGTCGTATCTCTTGTGAATGTAAATTTGATAACTTTCATCATGACGCAGAAACTGCTCTGGTGACAATGAAAAGTTATATTTGATAATAAAGAACAACTTGCCACAATTATAGATGCATCTATTATAAAAATATTATTTCGTAAACACAATATTGGGAGGTGACGTTTATTCTTACTCGTGAACAAGGCAGAGTCATCCGAGCACGTACTGGATTTTACGATGTTCAATACGGTGAACTTGTTTTGCGATGCACTTTACGCGGCACTTTAAAAAGGAAACGACAATCCGAAACTGGTCGTAGGTTATATGCTGACCCTGTCGCTGTTGGTGATCAAGTTATATTCTCTCAGATTGACCAAGAAGAAGGAGTAATTGAGGATATACTTCCGCGCCAAACAAAATTCTCTCGGAAATATGCAGGAAAACATGAGGATATTGAGCAAATAATTGTGGCTAATGCACATCAAGTCGTAGCAGTCGTCTCAACCCAGATGCCACCACTTAACTTTCGGACTTTAGATAGATTTCTCATTTTAGCAGAAGCCGGTGATATGGCTGCAGTTATTTGCCTGAATAAGATGGATTTAGTGGATTCAGAACAACGCCAACAACTCACTTCCACATTTGAAACCTATGAGAAACTCGGGTATGAAGTTTTGTTTACAAGCATTGAAGATCCTAATAGCATTGATAAACTAAAAAACGTATTAAAAAATAAATTCAGTGTAATAGTTGGTCCATCCGGTGTTGGGAAATCAAGTGTTTTGAATGCTATACAACCAAACCTCGAATTAAGAATTGGTGAGGTAGGTGAAAAAACACAAAAAGGCAGACATACAACGACACTTGTAGAATTGTTTAAACTTGATATTGATGGAGAAGTTGCAGACACACCGGGTATCCGAGAAGTCGGATTATGGGGAGTTGATACAGAAAATCTCGAACTCTACTTCCCAGAAATGGAACCATTCCTCGGAACATGTAAATACAACGATTGTGCACATGTAAAAGAAACTGACTGCGGTATTCAAAGTGCAGTGGAATCCGGAGATATTCACCCAGAACGGTATCGTAGTTATGTAGTTTTAAAAACAGAAGATACAACTGATTTTTAAGGAGAAGCAGATGAAAAACCATTTTTGTCATTTTTACCTTGTAATGGTGTGCTTACTTACCTTGTCTATTGTTGGCTGTGGATCGGACGATGAAGACGCTGAACCAACGAATAATTTACCGACAGTTGACAGTTTTATTGTTCCAACTGAATTCAATCCAGGGGATGTCCTCGATTTCAGTGTGGTCGCTTTTGACAAAGACGGTGACCCGTTGAGTTATACATGGGAAGTAGATGCAGGTAAACTAAACACGACTACTGGAACAAATGTAAAATGGACAGCACCGGAAGATGAAATCGAATCCGTCAGAGTCACTGTCTATGTGAGTGATGGAATCGGAAAATCCACAAAACGTGTGAAGAGAATAACTAACAAGGAGTTCATTGTACCAGACCCACCAGAAGTTATTGTTGATAACACACCCGACCCGCCTCTAAACCTTATTGTACCGGGAAAAGGAGCATTCGGTGTTAAGTTAGGAGATCCTTTTAAAAAGGTAGAGGAAATACATGGAGAACCAGATGAACCACCTAAAAGGAATGGAATATTTACATTTTGGAATCCTGATCTTGGATTAGCCGGTTTTGTTGATGGTATTCATCTTGTTGAAATGATATATTTAACACGTCCAAATAAAGCCAAAACTGCTGGTGGGAATGGAATAGGGACAAATTTTGAGAAACTTGAAAATGAATTTGGTAGGGCAGAAGAAATTGACAACAATGGAGATAGAGTTATACATTGGTTTTGGAAACGTGGCATTCAATTTACTTTTGCTGAGAATGACAGAGTTGAAAGTGTTTTCCTCTTCAAACCGCTTGATATAGAAAATGACATTCAGATTAGACCTCAACAACCAGATAGAAATGAAGCAAAAAGACTTGAACGTCAAATAGCAGAATATTTAAAATCTACTGGTAATTAACACTTATAGTGAAATCCAAAAATATGTTCACACTCCTTGGTAGGTGCGGTTTCATGAAGATTAAGAAATAAATTCGGTAATTTACTATTGAAGTCCAGCGCGCTTACAAAGCGCGCCTACCACTTTTGCGTAAGTCCTGTTTATTATTGAAGTCCAGCGCGCTTACAAAGCGCGCCTACAAGTTTTGGGGAGATTAATATTACCGAAAGAATAAATTAATCTTCATCTAACCGCACTCTTTACACAGGTTCGGTTAGGAAACCGAACCTACCAAAGTGTCCAAGGAATTACGAATTTTACCATAATGTAGGAACAGATATAGTGGAGGTAGACCTCATGCCTACCTCCATATTAATTTATCAGATTACAATTTCTCTCTGAGAGAATCCATCAATCCATCAGGTGGATCAAAAGGCAGGTCAATGATCTGATTGGTTATACCACTATAGTATATTCCTAAAAGTAGATTAAACTCTGCAAGAGATTGCTTTAGGTGTGTTGGATGAACATTGTTTTCATCATCAAGCCAATCAAAGGCTGCTTCAGTAAGGTTGCCTTGTGCTTGGATATCCTGTTCACCATAGTTTAGTGGACCGCCCTCATAACCACTTTCATGTGTGGAACGTTCCCAACTACTAAACCGCCAGTGTACGAAGCCTTTTGTACCTACAACAAAAACGCGTTTATGTGTTACTGTTCCTCCAGACTCTGATGCTAAAGTTCCCATACCTGTTCCAAAAGCGAGTGAAACATGTAATCCGTTATCATATATTGCTTGAGCAGCAGCGTGCATTGGAGATGGTTGGGCTGAATCTAATTGTTCCTTACCAGATATTTGACCTAACACACGGGTAGGACGGGAGTTATCAATATAAGACGATACCAGCTGCAATACATGAGGTGCTTGATCAACTGGTGTGCTACGTGCACTTGCATCAATGAATTTGATCTCACCAATTTTACCGTCTGCTACATCTTGCTTAAGTTCAAGGTTTTTTGGATGGAAGTTGAGTTGTGTATTGACAATAAACTTCGTATTTGTTTCTTCCGCCAATCCAGCAATCTCCTTCCAGTCTTCACTTTCAACAGCAATCGGTTTTTCAACAATCGCCGCTGGCACACCGTGGTCAGATGCTTGCTTCATCAATGGATAACGGATACGAGTATTTGTCCCACGCAATACTGGCGCAGTGACAATGTGGAGAAGATCGGGTTTCTCTTTTTCAAGCATTTCATCTAAATCTGTGTAACGCGAAGATACATCAAAGTCATCGCCAAACTTATTGAGTAAATCTTCGTTCATATCACAGATTGCACCAATTTTACCGCCTTTAACAAATCTATATGCGCTTGCATGTGCCCGCGCACGACCCCCACAACCTAAAAATGCACTCTTATACATGGTTATTCCTCCTTAAACTTTGTTAATCCGCGAAACACTCATGTGTATATTCACGGAGGATAATAATTAGCGGTAGTGGCGAAAACCGCTGCTACCGCTAAGACAATCTTGTGGAAATATCATCTTTTAATTACAACTTTGCTCTGAGTGAATCCATTAAACCGTCCGGTGGATCAAATGGAAGATCAATTATCTGGTTCGTAATACCGCTTTGATAGATTCCTAATAGCAGATTAAACTCAGCAAGGGATTGCTTAAGATGTGTCGGATGTTGTTTGTTTTCATCATCAAGCCATGCAAAGGCTGCTTCTGTTAGGTTTCCTTGTGCTTCAACATCCTGCTCACCATAGTTAAGTGGTCCACCTTCGTAGCCACCAGCTCGTGTAGCGCGTTCCCAACTACTAAAACGCCAATGTACAAATCCCTCCGTTCCAACGACAAATACACGTTTGTGGCAATATATTCCCTGATCATCAGATGCCATTGTACCGACCCCCTGACCAAATGCAACAGATACGTGAAGCCCATTTTCGTACATCACATGTGCAGCAGCATGCATTGGTGATGGTTGGGCAGATTCCAAATGATCTCTTCCAGAAATTTGACCTAACACCCTTACCGGACGAGAATTATCTATATAGGATGAAACTAATTGGAGCACATGTGGTCCTTGGTCTACAGGTGTGCTTCTTGCACTTGCATCAATAAACTTAATCTCACCAATCTTACCATCAGCAACGTCACGCTTAAGTTCAAGATTTTTTGGATGGAAGTTGAGTTGTGTATTGACAATAAACTTTGTTTTAGTTTCTTCTGCTAAACCAGCGATCTGTTTCCATTCTGAGCTTTCAACAGTAATCGGTTTCTCTACAATTGCCGCAGGCACACCGTGGTCAGATGCTTGTTTCATCAATGAATACCGAATACGCTCATTGGAACCGCGTAAGACTGGTGCGGTAACAATGTGTAGTAGATCAGGTTTCTCTTTTTCAAGCATCTCATCCAAATCTGTGTAACGTGAAGAGATTTCAAATCTATCACCGAAATTGTTGAGACGTTCCTCGCTCATATCACAGATTGCAGCGAGTTTTCCACTTTTTACGAAGCGATAGGCACTTGCGTGTCCGCCTGCGCGTCCACCACATCCTAATATCGCACTTTTAAACATGTAATTATCTCCTATAGATTTTCTTTTAGGGAATCAATTAATCCATCTGGAGGGTCAAATGGAAGATCAATTATCTGGTTCGTAATACCACTTTGATAAATACCTAATATCAGATTAAATTCAGCAAGGGATTGCTTTAAATGTGTCGGATGGATATTTTTCTCATTATCAAGCCAATCATAAACTGCTTCAGTTAGATTGCCTTGTGCTTGAACATCCTGATCACCATAGTTGAGTCCTCCACCTTCGTAGCCACCAGTTCGTGTAGAACGTTCCCAACTACTAAAACGCCAATGTACGAAACCTTCTGTCCCAACGACAAATACGCGTTTATGACGAAATCTGGCTGGGGCATTAGATGCTTTAGCTCCCATACCCTCACCAAATGCCACTGAAGCATGAAGTCCATTTTCATATATAACCTGTGCAGCAGCGTCCATCGGTGAAGGTTCTGCAGAGTCCAAATTCTTATTCCCTGCTATTTGACCTAACACCCGTA
This sequence comes from Candidatus Poribacteria bacterium, assembly GCA_022825665.1. Classification (GTDB taxonomy): domain Bacteria; phylum Poribacteria; class WGA-4E; order WGA-4E; family WGA-3G; genus MSPOR6. Next base: position 44,639 of record JAJDWI010000013.1, on the reverse strand, counting down.
CGGGTCGAGAATTGTCTATATACGACGAAACTAATTGAAGCACATGAGGTCCCTGATTGGCTGAGGTGCTTCTTGCACTTGCATCAATAAACTTTATCTCACCGATTTTACCGTCAGCTACATCTCGCTTCAATTCAATGTTTTTTGGATGGAAGTTGAGTTGTGTGTTGACAACAAACTTGGTCTTTGTTTCTGCTGCTAACCCAGCGATTTGTTTCCAGTCATCGCTATCCACAGCAATTGGTTTCTCTACAATTGCTGCAGGAACCCCACAATCAGATGCTTGCTTCATCAGTGAATACCTAATGCGCTGATTGGAGCCGCGTAAAGTTGGGGCAGTCACAATATGAAGTAAATCAGGTTTCTCTTTTTCAAGCATCTCATCCAAATCTGTATAACGTGAAGAGATTTCAAATCTATCACCGAAATCATTGAGACGTTCTTCATTCATATCACATATTGCCGCGAGTTTACCACCTTTAACATAGCGATAGGCATTTGCATGCCCGCGGGCGCGTCCACCACACCCTAATATCGCACTTTTATACATCTAATTCTCCTGAGAAGGATATGTAAAATTTGGTATTAGATTATCAGATAGGAATGATTTTGTCAAATATATTTAAATGTTGAAACTTGATTAGAGAATGAGTTAATACAATTTGACTTCAGTCCTGAAATATGCTAATATGTGATATGAAATTCTGTAGTCACTACATGCCATTTGCGCAAAAGTAGAAATGTTCCTCCGTATAATATCCACTGGTATTGAAGGTAAGATGCGATGAAAAAAGTATTATCAGACTATATACAATCAGAAGAAAGTTTTGACAGATTTTGCAACTTGTTTCTGAAGAAAGAGGTGTCCCCCTTTGTAAAGGTTTACGATGCACAAGGACGCGATGGTGGAATTGACGCGGACTATAACGGATATTATAAGGAAAAGGACGGCACTTGGATATTCCAGTACAAATTCTTTGATCCAACCATGGATAAAGGGCGTGTCCGCAGTCAACTCATTTCAAAGATGAAGGGCGGAAAACGTCAAAAGGGGGAACTTGACAAAGCGGATGCCCAGCAATGCGACCACTACGTTCTCATGACTAACACTTTGCTTACTGCAGGAAACAAGCGTAAAATTGAGGACATTAAAAATGAGAGAGGGTATACCTTTACGTTAACCTGTTGGGATGCTGAAGATCTTATTTCAATGACCGACGAGTTTCCATACCTATTAAATTCATTCCGAGATCCTCATCTACCTGTATTCCTTTGTTGGCAGGATATGTTCCGAAATCAAATTGCAGATAAACATCACCTTTTACGATATGACTATGAAACTTTCGGACGTGAGGATGAGATTAGTCGATTTCAAGCCTTTGTTCAAAACCCAGAAAAAAGACTACTCACAATGTACGGTAGTGGAGGGATTGGAAAAACCAAACTTGCTATTGATTTTGCAAAGACAGTTGAACGTGACTACACTGATTATGTGCCACTCTTTGTTCAGATGGCTGATGACAGTTTTGAAAATGCCCTTGCAGATATTCCTCCCCATCGTAACTACATCTTTTTTGTAGATAACGCACATGACAGGCTTGATAACCTTGGAGGTATTAGAATACTTCTAAATAGTTCCGAATACAGTGAATCCAAAGCAGTCCTTATAACACGGAAGCCATTCAAAGCGTTTTTGGATAGTTGTTTTCTTACTACATTACCTGATGATGCAACTGATGAACTTGAAATTAGAAAAATTTCTCTGGAAAAAACGAAGGAATTTATCAGCACATATACAGATATTTCCGACGGATCTTTATTGGCAGAGTTAGCACAGATTGGACGAGATACTCCGCTGATCGCCGTTATGGTGATACATCTCTTTAAGGAAGGCATTCATCTGAGCAACTTAATTACACATGATAAACGGATTGAACTCACCTTTGATGCTTATCTAAATGACATTTTCAGCAAATATCTACCAGAATCCGAAAAGCAGCACCGTAAATTGCTGGATTGGTTTAGTGGGATTGAGCCGATTGAAGCTGAAAACAGCCAAATATGCGAAAAATTGGCTGAAATCTTAAAAGTGGAGCCCTATGAGATAGAGCAGTATCGCGATGATCTAATAAAATACGGTTTGCTTGTCCAAATTGGGCGAAAACAACGTGTCTATCCTGATGCACTCAGCGACTATATTTTACGGAAAGCATGCTTTTTGTCCAATGACAAGAGACCGTCTTTTTATCACAAAACTCTCTTGAAGGAATTTTTGCCAATTCACCCTGTCAAGGTAATTGTCAATCTGGCTCGTGTAGAAAACATAGTTGGTCAAAGGAGTCTCCTTGATGATCATGTCGCTTCTACTAAAATCCAAGTACGGGAAGGCGATAATGCCGTTAGAGAGCATATTTTGGAACAAATGGAAGGTATTAGTTATTTTCGTCCAGATGATGCAACTGATATTTTCAATATTATCTTAGATAATCCTAAAGAAGACTATGTAAAGCAATATGCAGGGTGGACATCTACACGGACCCACCAAGATGTAGTACAGCAGGTTGCTAAAGAAGCACAGAAGACAGTCAATACACTCTCTGGATTCATAAAGACACTTGAAATAGTTCGGAAACTTCTGCTGATGGAAGGTTTGGAACTTCCTAATAACGACTCGCCGCAAGAATTGTTGAAAAGGATGACAGGTTTCCATACAAGTAAACCCAGCGTATTTCAAACCAAGGTGCTTGAAGGGTTTGAGGTGTGGAAAACAGAGGATAAGCCTGAACTAAGTTTGGCACTACTCAATGCACTTGACACTCTTCTTGTGCTGGATTTTAGTGAAACCTTTAGCGAAGGCGGTTCTTTGAAGTTTGGTTGGCACCATTTGAAATATACACCTGAATTGATCGAACTCAGAACGAAGGCGATTGACCTAATTGAGTTTTGTTTGAGAAAGTCTCAACATAGTATCATCAGAACAAAGGCGATAGGATCTATTAGTCGAGCGATAAATCCTTTAGAGAGTCCATTTCGGCAGGGAATCGCAGAAGAGGATCAGGTTCAATTACAAAAAGAACAGGAACGACTCTTCAACATATTAGCTGAGCAAATCTCAAGAGAAACCGATTTCACCGTTCTAAATGCAATAGATCAGTGTCTCCAAGGATATACAGAAAATATGTATTTAGACGATTTTCCAAAAGAGAAGGCAACGGAATTACTTGAGAAATTCCACAAACGTGAAAATTATGAAAGATACCTATTCTACCGTCAATTCACTGGGAAATTCCGTGATTGGGATCTGAGTGAAAGTCTTGAGCAAACCCAGGCGTTCTTGAAAAAATACCTCAAGAAATACAAACCCGCGGAACTCTCGAAATTAATGCAAGAATGTATAATGGTTGTTGAAACAGGGAAGGAGTACCGTAGTACTGGAGACAGTATTTGGGCAGAAAAGGGGTGGAATCCTGGAACTGCAACATTACTGCTTCAATCTATCGGTAAACTTGACCATTCGTATGGGGTTTGTCTATTAGATTACATTATTGCTTGGCAAACAGAGGAATCGCATTGTGCCTCTGGATTACTCAATGGTATTCGCTGTTCTGACAAAGATAAAGCAAGCGAAGCAACTCAACGACTTTTAGATCAGAACATCATCTTTGCCAAACGTATTGTTGCAAGAAGTTACTTGTGGAAAAGTAAAACTGACCCATCCTTTGGAAAAGAAGACCTGTCAATTTTAGACCTATTGTCTAAAACGTCAGACCCGCAATTGCGACTGTATATAACCGAAAGTCTCCCGAATTTCTATGTTGTGGATGCAGACACTGTTCTTAAGATTTTAGTAAGACTATCAAGTGATGAATCACCGGTGGTTATGAGACAAGTCATCCACGCGATCACAAGTAAAGATCTTAAATTCTCTTCAAAAAATCACTTGGAAAAATACAAGCAAGTGATGCTTAATTGTGTTCGTTTAGAACGCCTTGATTATGACTCTGAAAAAGCCCTTCAGGCAATTTTCAAGCACGATCCTATATGGGTTATTGAGTTTTTTGAGGAACGAATTACTTACAAAGAGGATGAATCTAACCGTTACGATTCATTTTCGGACCGTCCATTAGAATTGTTGAAGTTTGACGCTGTACCACATCGTCCACACTATTTGTTTAAGGATGTTGATTGGAGTGATAAGAACGCTATGGAGGCTTTGAGACGAGTCAGAGACTGGGTTCTTACGTCCTCAAACCTCCTTAGATTTGAAGCACCTATATTACTTGTATCTATGATTAGTGGAGATGATCCTCACAGTGATGGGATTAAAATTAACGCGCCAATGCAGAAACTCCTTGAGGAATGGATTAACTCAGGAAATTTAGAAATGATGAGAGGGGCTGCCTATCTAATGAGAGGTTTTGAGACAGATGCAGTCTTTTATTTTCTTGCAGAGTCGGTTCTCATTAAAAGCAATGGGGACAAAAAAGCACAAGGTGGAATCACCGTTGCACTTTCTTCAGGGGTTTCAGCGAGAACCGTCGGGAAACCAGCATCACATCTTGTGAGACGCATTGAGGACCTCAAAACATGGCAAAATAGAACCAATTCACAGATTGTTGTAGAGTTTGCTGCAAGTCTGATAGACATGACACAACAGGAAATTGAATGGCTTGCCCAGGAAGATGAAGAATTTCTTGAAGGGGAAGAATGGTAAACTTAACGTATGAAGCCAGTCTCCTTCAGAAAATTGATGAACTTGCTACAAACCGGAAAACGCAGGACTTGGTAGAGGTAGCTGCTCAAGAGGCTGAATTAAGCATTATAGAACTTGTTCGAATAACCAGACAACGAATCAACGCGGCAAAGTTTTACTTTAACGCAATTCAAAACATGGAATCCGATTTTTATTTGGGACTCCAAGTTGTTTCTCCAGCAGAATTAGAATGGTCATTTGTATCAAAGTCTTTTGTCAACTTTACAGACAACGATTTCCATGTTGAAATCAACTTGTTGAACAACAACTCTGACATGTTGCCTGAAAACTCCGCGTTGGTTGTTTTCATTGTTTTGGGCGGTTTCTTTTCAAATCTCGTTAGTTTAGAGGACTGTATTGCGAAAATCATTAACATCGTTTACGATTTAAAACCTTCGGATGATCGACCATCTTATATTCGTAAAGCATTGGACAACAAATTTCCGAATGGAAATTTGATTCGCCATTTACGCGTCTTTCACGCGATAGATCAGAACGGGAAACCTGATAAAAAGGGTTCCACATTCAATATCGCGAGGGAAATTAGACATCAGTTGGTACATGATGATATAGATGGCGTGATGATTTCCTCATCTTCAATTGCCTTAACAGGTTCTCCGGCAGTCACCAAATTGTATTTCCGAAATTCTTTCTTTCACACCAACACAGATCCTGCCGAGACTGAAATGATTACTTTTTGCCAGAATGTTTATAACCAAACAATCAAATTTTTGGATAAATGCTATAGGATAATCCATGACGATCTTCTGCAGAACGGCATTTTTCCAATTACATCTTTGCCTAATTCATCTCCTCAATGATTACAAAACTCTAATAGATCCTTTTGAATAAAATAAGTGCGATGCTAAATTGCGTCTACAAGGAGATGTCGACTTTCTCTCCACGTTTCGCACTATCGTAGAGAGCATCTAAAATCTGCATGAAGGTATAAGCGTTGGAAACGTCAACATCTGGGTCGACTTCTCCAGCGATTGCCATGGCGAAATGGTTGAGTTCGTAGAAGAATACCGGTACATCCTCAGGGAGTTCCCCATGGTCAATTTCAGATGGTTCTTCAATAGTTTCTCGGATAAATTCGCCATCCTTGAAACGAGATATTCCACCGTTTGTAATTGCTCCTGTTGTGCCGTAAAGTTCCACAACACTACCAGAGTCGGAGTGACTCATCCGTGAGCAGTCAATCTGTATAGTTTTTCCACCTTCACATCCGAGAAGCCCTGTGAAATAGTCTTCTGCTGCACCTTCCGGTCCTTCATATTGCGGATAAAGCACATGTTTCGAGGCATAAGCCCACTCAGGCTTCGGACATCCCATCCACCACCAAGTAAGGTTCAGTTCGTGGGAATAGTGTTGACCTAAGGAACCTCCTTTTTGACCATATACATGTAGCCAACGACTGTTATCGTCAAGGGTTGGAATGAAGTTGTATTTACCGAACACGCGAGCGTGAAAAGGGTCGCCAATTGCACCATTTTGGATAGCGCGTCGAATTTGACGGTTGTGAGGGAAGTGACGCATAAAATAACAGAATTGGAGTGTTTTCTCAGATTTCTTTGCTGCAATCTCCATCTCTAATATCTCATGTGCACGGATTGCATGCGGTTTTTGCACTAATACATGTTTTCCCGCATTAAGCGTATCTAAGACTTGCTGTAGTCTACCGTCTGGAGATGTTGCAAGATAGACTGCATCAATATCAGCATTGTCCAAGAGTTCGCGATAGTCGATATAACGGTGTGGAACTGCATTGTCGTTACTTGCTTGTTCCCGACGGGATGCGTCTCGCTCAGCAATTGCTATAACCTTCAGCCGGGAGGTTGCATTCGCAGATTCGATAGCACGGCAACCTGCCCATCCACACCCCACGACACCAAGTTGAATCAATTCCTTTGCCATTTGATACTCCTTCCTACAAATACATCCTATAGAATCTGTGCTACGGTTCAACAACTTTGTAATGTTCAACCTTTCCATTTCGGATTGTCTGAATAGTAAGACTTTTGACAGGATGTCGATTTGCGTCATAATGCGAAATTGATGTAGCACCTTTATAATCTTTGACTTCTGCAAATGCATTACGAACAGCAACAGGATCAAGCGCACCAGCAGTTTCTATCGCACGCGCTAAGAGCCGTATCGCATCATAACCTGATGCTGCAATACCATCGGGCGGACCACCATACAACTTCATATAACCTTGAACAAACTCTTGTACATCTGCGTCCTGTGTTGCAACAGAAAAATTAGTTGGATAATAACTACCATCCAATACTGTGCTATCCTCTAAGACACCGAGGAATCGTTCCCTATCATCCCACGCACTACCACCAAGGAATGTGGTTTTGATTCCTGCTTGTCGTGCTTTTCCAATCAACATCGGCACTTCCGGTTGATGACCTGGACAGAAGATGACATCTGGAGAAGTGCTTTGAATCTCTGTTATCAGTGTGGTGAAGTCAGCCTCCCCTGGTGCATAAGACCCACTGTGTAAGATTTCTCCATTGAGTTCCGTAAAGGCTGCTTCAAAGGCATGGACGAGATCAGTCGAGTATGCATCACCCTCTTCATAGATGGTAGCAGCTGTGGTAGCACTGAGTTCGTCAGAATTCATCGCAAATGCTGCCATAACTTTCCCTTGGAATGGATTCGGTACTGTGATTAGAAAGATGTAATCCCCCGACTCTGTTACATTTGAACCACTGGAACCGGGAAGCATCAGTCGTTGTGCCTGTTGTGCAATTGGACCTACCTCAAGAGCCATAGTAGAACGAACAGGACCGAGTAGGGCAAAGACATTTTCCATTTCAATCAACTCATTCGCCGCATCAATGCTTGTCTCCGGCGTTGAAGGGGCATCTGCCATAAGTTGATTATTTCTACTGATAAACTCTACCGGCATTCTGAGTACTCCTCCATTATCATTAATTTGGACACGAGCAGTTTCAGCACCTTGACTGAATGTCGTATAACTATATGCTGGCTGAATAATACCTATTTTCAGTGTAGGAATGGTTGTGTCAGGTGGTATTACAGGATCAATTCGTTCACATCCTAATATGGATAAACTAAGAACTGCCAATAGGATAACAATAGTCGAGATATATTGTTTTATATTCATTATGGGGTGTATCCTTTCTTCGTAAAACACTTGAATAATATCTGTGTTTTTGGTAACCTTTCGTAAAACATTATTGTAGAAAACAATAACAGATTTCGTTGATCCTGTCAAGGTTCAATACATATCATACCTTACACAATAAATCGCGTAGCAATGGACATAAACAGCAACGTTTAACGACATAGACAAGCATCTGACACAAATTTTCTCGCTTTAAAATCACAAAGGAGTTTATAAATGGAACTCGGTTTTTTTACAATGCCATTGCATCCACCCGGTAGCGACACAACAAAGACTTTGGACGATGACATGGAACAGATGGTGACGTTAGATAAGTTGGGATATAAGGAGGCATACATTGGTGAACATTTTACGTTTACATGGGAAAATATACCTTCACCTGATCTCTTCATTGCCAAAGCGATTGCTATGACAGAGAACATAGTCTTTGGTACTGGTATTACATGTATGCCGATTCATAATCCTGCTGTTGTAGCACATCGTATTGCACAGTTAGACCATCTTGCTCACGGACGTTTCCATTGGGGTGTTGGTTCAAGTTCCACTCCGAGTGATGCGGAGATGTTTATGGCTGCTGCTGACAGACGGAAGGCGACTCGTGAGGGAATCGATGCAGTGCTAAAAATCTGGACTGACCCTGAACCGGGTCATTATAAAAGTGATTCATGGGAATTTAAAATACCTGAAGGACACCCAGACATCGTAAGTATTCACATGAAACCGTATCAGAAACCGCATCCACCGATTGCGTTGGCAGGATCGTCAGCGAAATCAGATACACTAATCTTTGCTGGTGAACGCGGATGGATTCCAATGAGTATAAATCTTGCTCCTGTTTCTGTGATAAAGACTCATTGGGATGCCGTAGAAGAAGGTGCAGCGAAGACTGGTCTATCTCCATCTCGGTCTACTTGGCGTATTGCACGTGAAGTCTATGTTGCTGATACCGATGAGCAAGCACGCAAAGAAGCAATTGAAGGCACACTGGGGCGTGATTTCAGGGATTATTGGTTCAGACTTTTTGGCTGGGAGAGGTTCAAGATGAAACCGGATATCCCAGATGTAGAATCATGTTTAGAATATTTATTGGATACTCTGTGGATCGTTGGTAGTCCAGAACGTGTTGCGAGTCGATTGCGAGAACTCTATGAGGAAGTCGGTGGTTTCGGTGTCCTGCTCGCTATGGGACACGAGTGGGAACCTAAGGAGCAGTGGCAACACTCAATGGAACTTCTCAAGAATGAGGTGATGCCACAACTGACTGATCTGACTTAGATTATTGCTAATAATAGTATGTAAAATACTAATCTACCTGATCGTGTTTTTTATTTTGATGCTCGCGGCGAAAGAACTAAAGTCTTTCGCTGATCTACAGTTATATATCTGTTGACCACACTGGAAACATCCGCTGCAGTAACGTCTGCAAATGCACTCGCGAGTTGTGCAAGGTACTCCCCATATTTGTATTCCATCATTCCCCATGATACACCGACCTGAAGAAGTGCATAAGTCTCTGAAACATTTTCAGGCTTATTTTGCATGAGAGTGTTCAAATCCGGTGGTGCGCTGAGTTCTTTGGATATAGACTTTGCAATCATATATATTTGTAATTGATTATAGGATTCTTTTAACTTTTTAATCAATTGCCCTATTCGCTCTTTTACCTCCATTATATCTGTATCAGGTTTTAAAGATGCACTTACATATAAGTATCCTTGTTCAGGTGTGCCGAGGTCAACACTACAGAAAATGTTCCCAACCATTTCCTTCAATTTAGCATCTTGCAATAAAGAACCCTGTAAAAGTAGACTCGTAATATATAGAGAGGGATAATCTTTGTCTTCAGGAGAAGGCATTGGGTATGCCTCCATGTAATGGGTAACTTTTAAATCCCAAGTAGCATTTTGATCTCTTGTTATCTCTGTTGATCCTATTTTATGGGGCAACTTCTTCTCTGTTAAACTAATTGCACCTAAACCTTCTTCCATGCTCTCTTTTAGTGTGTCGGGATCAACTCCTCCAATTACACATAAAAGCACGCCATCCTTTTGGACCAAATTCTGATCACGATATTCCTGTAGATCACTCAATTGCGCAGATTGAATATTCCCTCGTATCGCTATATCGTTTATTCCATGTTGAACCACTTGGTGCCACGCAGCATCTGCGTACTTATGGGTCGCCAAATTCTTTTCAACAAATTCAATTTGTGCCAAAGCGTTTAGTCGTGCCTCGGCGAGACTTTCCGCTGTAAAGGGTAAACCAGAAAGCCATTTTGCGTGTAATTTCAACCCGTGTGTCCATGTATCCGTATTGCCGATGAAATCAAAACGCATGTTGTCAGTCATTGTTTCTGCGTTACTTGTTCTATAGTCAATCGGACCTGTTGATCGAATTGATAGGTGCATTATTAGGTTGCTCCATTGTGTCTTTGCTTTTGCATCACCAACGAATCCAAGCGGCAAATAACTGAAAATACCGACATCCTTGGCGTTTTCAACATGCAGATTGACCACTCGTATACCATTGCTTAAAGTAAAACGTGACACTTTAGGGTCAGAATAAGCAAAAGGAAGCTTGAGAGTATTTTCTGAGGTATTTGGTGCTGAGATCTTCTCGCTTAAATCCGAACCCGTGCTGCTGGTTTTTCCTGTTGTAACATCCTGTCCGATTTGATTTCGCATCGATGGTTTTGCGTCAGTTTCCAGAACTACAAGCGAATCAACAATCTCAATAGTCGGTTCAGATTGTGCTTCCAAACTATATGGTTCCTGAAATCTGGCAAGAAACTGGTTGCTTACACTGATCAACAATATTACTATAACCGCAGCTGCACTATAAGCAACCCATGGTAAGAACGGTTTACCGGTTGGAGATGGTATCGGATTTATGTCTGATATCTGTTTCATGATGTTCTCGTATATGTTATTTGGCAACTGCCAACCACCCAGTGTTTCGTTAATAAGTTGTTCACCTGACGCTTTTAATCGTTCTCGTGCACGTTGGAGTCGACTTGTGATTGTGTTAACTGATACCCCCATGAACTTACCTATTTCCTTCGTTGTCATTTCACCGAGATAGTAGAGAGTTACCACAGTACGTTCGCTTTCTGGTAATTCTTCAAGCAATAGCTGGACGATTTCGTGACGATGTTCAGATACTTCTTTTTCACGCTTTTCCAATAAATAACGCTCATAGGTTTGCTTCTCTATTTCTTTCACTGAGGAATCCCCCATCGGTTGTATCGCGGGTTTTTTCTTTCGGAGCCAATCAGTGCACAGATTGTTTGTAATGACATAAAGCCACCCAGCAAATTGGTTACAATCCTTTAGTGTTGAGAGTTTCTTATATGCTTGAATGAAGGTGTCTTGCGTAATTTCCTCAGCATAATGAAAATCCGCAATCTTCCGCCATGCAAGTGCATGAACACTCTTTTGGTATTTTTTAACTAATGTGCCAAATGCTTCATCATCTCCAGACAAGACAGCATGAATCAACTGAACATCGTCTTTCTCCATTAGATTCCTCCATAATGCATCAACACGATTGGATTACTATCCAGAGGCATTCAATTGTCACTGTAAGATACTAGTATATACCTCGTTTTTTATTTCCAGTTCTCTGAATTTTGTTTCCTTCAAACCGTCCCAGTTTTCGTCTTTTGGGACGGTTTTGGGACGGTGATGTTTTTCCAGTCCCTGTCTGGGTTTACTGGGGTTTTTGTGTGTGTTTTTGCATTTTTTAATTTGCCATTTTTGGGACGGTTTAGGTTTTGTATGATTGACTGTTTTTTTGTGTTACCTTCCTGTATGGAAAATTGAAGGTGATGGTTCTGTTTATGTGTGAAATCTGCTTTTTGCCGAATAGTTTTTATTAGAAATTTCATCGGATTTTCTACCTTTAAAAGGTTACCGTACGGTAACCTTTTTTTACATAACGGTAACTTTTGGTGTAATCGGTCTGAGTATAGTCTTTGTCTGGATTTACAGGTTATTAGATTCGGTTTTTTCAGGAGAAAAAAATTAAATTTTGGTAACTTTTGCATCATCTGGAAATTTACGAGTTTTTTGACTACCATTTCGTATATTTTTTCTAATTTCATAAGAATGTTGGTATCGTAAAATGTTAACATAATTGGGTTAACCATGATTAAAGATTATATGTGATATGTATTATAACATAGACAATTAACGAATGTCAAGTAAAAAATTACATTTTTGGTTTTTTTTGAATTTATTTCAGTTTTATTGTCAAATTTGTAAAATATTATTTGAATTGCCGTTTAAACCGATATGAAATTGAACGTTCGGATTAGAAAGTCTGAATCCCAATGGATAAGCGACAATTGAATGCCTCTGGAATACTAACAATGTTTTATATTATACCAATTCTATAGATGAATTTCCCTTCTGGATTAGAATGTAAGAGGCGCAATGAATTGCGCGACTACGAACGCGTTTTTTGTTAATGAGAAGTTATTATTTAGAAATGGTATTATCTATGTAACGTGAGTTTGATAAATCAGATTTTTTGTCTTATGGCAGAATACGTACTTGGTATTCTGCATTGGTTAGGAAACCGCACCATAGACATCAATTTAGAGATTCTTGTATGTTTGAATTGCTTGTTGTCTGAACCAGGATTTTCAGGATTTCAGGATTTTCAGGATTGGGAGTTGGTGATTATATATTCCGTTGTAAAGGATGAACGTCTACCTTTTGCCAAGGAACATTGGAATATATATCTCTTATCCTGCTAATCCTATAATCCTGTCCATCCCGGTTCAGACATAATATATGTCGGAGGTTGTTTTGCTCGCTCCGACCTACGAAATAATGATACATATTTATTTAGAAATGGTATAACAATATTGTGCTATTTTTCATCACGTGGTATTAGAACTAATGTTGTCCGATCCTTTTCAGATAAATATTTGTTGACGACATTTGCAACATCTTCTGCAGAGATATTATTTAATGCATTCGCCAGATGCGGTAAATTCTCACCATATCGATATTCAAGCATACCCCACCAGAGACCAATATTACCAAGCATCATGGTTTCAGAGACACCTTGCTGTTTATATTGCTTCATCATTTCTAAATCCAGTGGTGAGCTGAATTGCATGGATAGGGATTGGGCAGCTTCTCCTACCTGAAAATTGTTCTCAGGTTTCATCATTCGGTTTACCAATTCTCGAATTCTAATTTTCACTTTGTTTATATCTGCATCCGGTTTGATTGAAGCACTAATCTGTAGATAGGTCTGTTTAGGTGTCACGATATCAACACTACTGCCAACCATACCTGTCAGTCCCTTCAGTTGGGTATCTTGCATTAGCCCTACGTTCAGGAGTGCGTTCGCTATATACAATGCTGGATAGTCATCATTTTCAGCGTTGGGTATCGTGTAAGTTTCTATGTAATGTGTTACGTTGACATCCCATGTAGCAGTTTGGTCTTTTTTTATCGGCACTATTGCTGTTGCTGGAGGAAGAAACTTTGCTGATATGTTGATTGCACCGAGTTTCTCGTCCATTGCTGGCTGCAAAGTTTCAGTCTCAAGTCCACCGATGACACACAAAAACACTCTATCTTCTTGGACTAAATGAAGATCACGGTATTTTTCTAAATCACCCAATTCAGCTGATTGAATATCACCGCGCATTGATATATCAGTTTCACCGTGTCGAAACACTTGGTTCCAGGCAGCAGCAGCCCACTTATGAGTTGCCAATCTCTGTTCAGTAATGTCAATTTCGGATAATGCATTAGGCAATTCTTCTGCTAAACTTTCCTCAGAAAACGGTAATCCAGAAAGCCATTTAGTATGAAGTTCCAATCCATGCATCCAATTTTCAGTGGAACCCAGAAATTCCAAACGCATGTTGTCAGCCATAGTTTCTGCACTACTTGTTGGGTAATCAATTGGTCCTGTAGTTCTGATTGTTAAGTGTTCAATTAGATGGCACCACTGGGTTTTCGCTTTCCCATCACTAACCAGTCCAAGTGGCAAATAACTAAATATAACGACATCCGTGGAATCCTCAACATATAGATTGACAACCTTGATACCGTTACTTAGTGTAAAACGTGAGACTTTGGGTGGTGCTGCGTAAGTGAGAGAACAAAAACTAAAAACGAGTAATACTGCAATTGTGTGTTTAATTCTGTTAATCATTTTTTACCTCCAAATATTAGGTCATTAGATGTTGAACTAAATTCGTTTAACGAAACAATTATTTTTCCGTTTGATAGATAATCTAATGACGTAATTTGGGTGTAGAAAACGTGCATAATCTAAAAAAATAATGAAAAATCCATGTTTTGCTTACATAAATTCACTGACATTGTAATACCAATTCTAATAAATAAAACCACATTTTGAGACTTTAATAAATCCAAATGTAAGAGGCGTAATAAATTGCGCGACTACGAACGCTTTTTTTGTTAATGAGAAGTTATTATTTAGAAATGGTATTAGCATGCGGGCGAGGGGACCTCGCCCCTACGAGGTTGTTATCAGGGTCTGGGCACGTCCCGTTCGTAGGGGCGGGGTTTCCCCGCCCGATATTCATGTCCTGCGGGCGAGGAGACCTCGCCCCTACGAGAATGTCCGAGGCGCAATAAATTGCGCGACTACGAACGCTTTTTTTGTTAATGAGAAGTTATTATTTAGAAATGGTATTAGCATGCGGGCGAGGGGACCTCGCCCAGAAAGAGAGCCTCTAATCGGGCGGGGAGACCCCGCCCCTACAAGTGATTTATGAGATACACTCTAGTAATTGTGTTGTCTTGCATCTCAAGGAAAAATAGAATAGTTAGGAGTATTCAACCAAAATAGGATTCTAACTTCGTCCGCGCGTTAATGACTCCATCAATAATCGGTTGTGGAGAATCTGTTTTCAATCCTAAATAGATTAACATAATTTCCTCATTGTAACCGATACGGTTTATCTCTTTGCAGATACCGTAAAAATCCATCTCTGGTGCCCAAAAAGGTTCACTGCCAGTAGTTGCATCAACGCCACAGTTGAAATACACACTGAATAACCGTTCTGACAGAGTTCGTAAGGCGATAACAGGATTATCTCCTGCGCGGTGAAAATGATAGGCACTATAATAAAAGCCAAAGTTATCGTAGGAGATTGCATCAAAGAGTTGTTGTGTGCGTTCAAGATTGTATGCAAGACTCCCTTCGTGAGCATATAGAGCAAGATCAAGACTTCGAGACAATGCTTCTTCACAAACCGTTTTGAGTAGACTAATAATCTTGTCAACCTCACGAGTGGTAGCGGTTTCATTTCCACCACTTGCCATACTGACTGTTGAAATAGAAAGCCTTTGTGCAGTATCAAGGATTGAGATGAGTGCATCAAGTCCATCAGGTGCGTCAACTTGCACAGTGCTTAGTAAAGATTTGAAATGGATACCGGTCTCATCTTGAAGTGTAACGATAGTTTCCGCATCCACATCCGAAAAATGACTTTGTGCAAGTTCTATAGCAGAGATTCCTGCTTGAGAGATCAAGTCCACAAACTCAGTCATTTGAAATTGTGAGAATGGAAGGGTACTTACACAGTAGGCTTTCATATATTTATTCCAATCACAATCCTATTATTTACCCATTGCTTGTAATGCTTTCAGGCAGCGTTCAACAGCCTCTAATGGTGGGAAAGCATCACTTTCATATTCAACGATATACCATTTCGTGCCACCTGTTGTTTCACAGACACGGAAAATGTCTGACCAAGGCACGCTATCTTCGCCAATGATAGGTCGAAAACCGGCATGTCTTTCGGACTCGTCGTCTGAAATGGTATAAGGTTTGAGATGTACTGTTCCTGAACGTCCGGGATATTTCTCCAAAATAGCAACGAGATCTGCACCACCACTGAGAGCGTTTCCCATATCCAGTTGCATCACAACACCCTCGTTAGTATTTCCGAAGAAAGTGTCCCACTGTATTTCTCCATCCATGGGTGAGAATTCCACGTGATGATTATGATAACCTGTTACCATGCCGTGTGGTGCAAGTTTATCTGCAAGATCATTGAAATAATCAGCTAATTTCAACCAATCTGCGCGTGATTGACGCAGTTCACCTGGGATACCGGGAACAATGATATATTTATTCTCAAGGATTTTGTTAAACTCGATTGTTTCCGCGAGTTTGTCTTCCTGAACAAGATTAAACGGTGTATGCCATCCACAACAGACGATTCCAAATTCGTCAAGGTAACCTTTCAATTCCTCTGCAGAATGTTGTGGTGGACCAGCGAATTCCACACCCTCATATCCCATCTCTGCGACGGCTTTTATAGTGCCGCGTGCATCCTCTGCTAATTCGTTACGTACTGAAAATAACTCTAAACCAATTGGTACTCGTGCCATAATTTTCCTTTCATTTTCTGTTGAATTAATAGATTCAAATAATTAATGGTAAAGTGATTAAATGTTGAAAATAAATATTAGTCTTGACTGAATTATATTAACGACAAGTGTAATTTGGTGCAAGAATATAGTTTCTATTAAGTTTCATGAGTGCAATCCGTGCTAAACCGTGGATTAGAAATGCAAGTTTTGCCTGACTATGACAGGTCTCCCATTTCTCATCTTGGACATACGCGTAATCTCGGTTATCCTCATATTCTTTTAATGGGAGTTCTTCACTTTGTGTGCTAAAGGCACACCTACGATAGGCAACGTAAGACAAAATATAATCACACATAACGCAGTATTTCTAACAAACATCAAAAAACCTTCTTAATTAGTAAGCCCACGTACCCGCCTGTTTCGCGAATGCTCGCACTTCTGGATCACCAAAATATTCTGATGGATTAGGGTCTACGGTGCCGTCGCTGTAGCTAACACTAACCGTATCACTCAATGAGGGCCATCTGAGTTTCATTAAATCAAATTTACGTGCACCATACGGATATGACATAATAGTATCAAACATTTGCTTAGAAATAGCGAGAGCCTTATAGAATGCCTTTGTCTCCTTTTCATATTCAGGAGTTTCTAACAGGTCGCCATAGGTCTGAATATAGTATTTCCGCAGATACACCACCCTTGCGAATTCTTGCGCTTCTGTGTCATCGGGCGGGAACGGCGGAATCCATGCCGCGCTCCAATGTCCACGTTCCTCTTGTTGCAAACGAAGGGCTTTCACAGGATTCGTTTTCAGCAATTCCTCGTGAAACGTCAAAGGACCGGTATACAACTTTTTCAGTTTCGGCTTGCGTGCTTCTTCTTTCGACACAGGATCGGGGCTTATCTTCGACACATCACCCGATTTTGCTATTTTTGCAGGACGCACATCATCATTAGACACATCAGTAGATGACTCGTCTTCGTCAGACGGTCCGTGGTGGAAAGTACCATCCGCATGGGAATGTCCTTGTTCGTCTTCAGCTAACTGTCTTTTCAATTCCCTGATTTCTGCTTGGTCTTTGATGACCAAGAATATAGCTCCACCGATGATGAGTATAATGAGGACACTCAGTCCCTCGTAAATTCTTTTTGACATGTCATTCTCCTATTATACGGTGGTAAAATTAAAGGTTATGTTTTATGCGGTATGTGAACATAAAGACTGAAGCGTGACATATCTTAGTTACAATATCAACTGGTGACATTACATGCTGCCCTTTATGCATATAAATGGTATCATCTATACAATATGAGGTCAAGCATGAAGATTGGGTTTAGCAAACGATCAGGTTTGCTTAGATTTAAGAATCTTCTGTTGATAAATGTAAAATATGGGGCTAAATATAATGTATCCAACTCATACGATTTCAACTATGTTACCGTTTTAATTGCATCAAAACGTTATTCATTTTCCGTTTCAGAATAATAACTGTTGATGTGTTCATGGATTGCTTGTCTTTCACGGTTAGCATGAGGATCCGCGCGACGAGTAATACCCGTTATGGCATCAACTGATTCATCCGCTTTAAACCGTAAGTAAAGTTTTCGTGATTTAGCAGCCATAGCTGAATTTTTCAGTCCGCTATAACACAGCATCATATTGTAATGTGCATCCAAATCTTCCGGATCCACTTGAAGTGTGTTCTGGAAGTGCCCCAAAGCCGTCTCATATTCCCGTTTCAGATAATGAATACGTCCCAATTCATTGAGAACTCGTGTATCACGTGGGAATTGGGAAACTGCATGTTGAAGATGTTGTATTGCTATATCATAGTTACCGTAAGACTCTTGAACTATCGCGTAAAAGTAGTGAACTTTTGCGCGATGCGGGTTATTAGGTGGTAACGTTTCCTGAATTTTAAACGCCCTATCAAGCATTTTTTCCGCATTCTGCATATCACCTTCTTTGATGTGACATCGTGCTATATTCACCCACCCATCTAAGTATTCTGGTTCTATTTTTGTTACTTCTCTAAATGCTCTTATTGCTTTTCTGAGATCTCCTTGTAATAGCTGTCCTATGCCGTAATCGTTCCAACGTTCACGGTCATTTACTTCATCTGTATTTTGTATCTTGATATTCTGTGAAGCAGGTACGACACGGAGTGTTGCATTGGTATCTGCCATTACAGTAATTGGTAGGTTTGGAATTTCCTTTATTTTTCCTGCCACATCCGATGTGTCTCCAGTCCAGACCCACTTTCCATCATCGTAACCTTTATCGACTTTATAGTCAGTATCCTCTGGATCGCGAACACCAGCATAAGCCCACTGTGTATGCCACCAGTTGAATTTACGATAGTTAAGTTTCACTTCTAAATTGAGTGTATCTCCACAATCTTCAGGAATTTCTAACCGATACCGAACTGTATCAGCTGCACCGGGTGGAATGGTGCGCGAATATAGGACGGTTCGCATTGCCCAAGCATTACGTTTATTTATCAAGTTTCCGTGTTCATCCAACATATAAGCACGATAGAAATGGGCACTCGGATCAACAGGACCATTTCCATCCGGTGCATCTATTCTTCCATTCCAAAACACAATCTTTCCGTTCTCATCTGTAGCTTTCACCTCGAGCCAGATATCAAAAGCATCAATTGTTCCAGCGGGGAATTGATGACCAACACCACGTGTGCGAACCACGACCTCAATTAGCGGGTCATCTCCACGTTTGATTTCAACACCATCTTTTGGGATTGGAACACCATTTGCAAATAGATCTAATGTAATAACATCATTTTGTAGAAAGTCAACAACGGTTTGAAGTTGTTCCTGATGTTGATTAACATAGGGGAGGGCGGTGTTTGCAGCAGGAAAACGGTGACTATGTACTTTACCGTTTATGTTTCCTGCATCCTTGGAGTCAACTAACGGCATGTGGCAATCAACACATTTCTTGGGCTTATCGGGATAGTAGAAGGAGAGTGCACCTTGATGTGAAACCCCGCTTTTTTGCCACTGATCATAATCATTGAAACCGCGCACCCATTTGAAATTATTCACAGGAAAATCTAAATGAACTTTATGACAGGTTGAACAGAATTCAGCAGTGTTCTCACGATGAAATGGTTTTAAGAAGCTTTTGCGATGTGGCTCAGGATCAAGACGTATGAGATAGTTGTGCAGACTGCGGATGATACGATTGTCGCTTGATGCTATATCATGGAGAGGGGGATATTTTATTACATATCCGCTGTTACCCATCGTATCTTTGACGCGTTCTATTGAGTGGCATGCTGTACAAGCTAAGCCTGCTTGAGCTGCAGGTGTATGAAGGTTTTCTCTTATCGGCTTATCCATGACGCCGTTGAGTAGAATTGCAGGATCATGGCATCCACCACACCATTTTGACGGTTGAATACCATTAACTTCCTGCATATAGACGATTGACTTACGATACCATTGGTTATTGAATGACGAAAAATGATGTGCTGATTCGTTCCACTGCTTGTAGATATCAGGATGGCATCCCTTTGATGCACAGGTTTCTGATGTGAGAAAGAAGTCAGTTGGAATCAGGTTGCCTGTTTCCGTTTCAACGGATGCAGGGAAAAAATGTCCGGTTGATCCACCCCCTTCATCATACATACTTGCAGGTGGTAATGCTGGGTTTACGACGAGATAGTCTTTGTTCGGAAAAAAATGTTGGGATAGCTTTGCTCCAATCGGAAAAAACAAAACACCAATCAAAATAACAAGTATAGTTCTTCTGAATCTGGGTGAAAGATTGGTACTGTCTCTCAACAAGTGAAAGCAAAAGAGAATACTACCAATGCTAATTGTGACGATGTGTGTTATTAATAGCCAACGATATGGAGTGGTTGCTCCGACTACCATGAGATAACCACCACTGACTATTCCGAGTGTTAAACTAACAATACTAATCCATCCAAGATATGATATGTTTCTGAATTTTTGGTAGATATAGACACTGAATGGGATTATTAGGATTATACCGAGTGCTAAGTGGAATAAAACGTTTGATATGTAAAATAGGGTTGGTTCACCAAAGCTGAATAGATAGGCACTGTTGATGAGCAATAATAGGAAGGTGTAAATAGAAATTCTGCGCATAGGTTATATGAAAGGTTGAATGTAGTGTGTCATCACTTATGCTGAATTTGTTCTTATCCTGCTGTATAACCACCATCAATCGGCAAGGCAATGCCTGTAACAAAGGAAGATTCCTCCGAGGCAAGGTATAATGCCCCATAAGCAATTTCTTCAGGTTTTGCCAGTCTTCGTAAGGGGTGTTTGTCAGCAAGTTTCTGATATTCTTCAGGTGTTTTGACAACGCCAGCGACTAATGGTGTTTCTACAAAACCTGGACAGATGCAGTTAACACGTATATTGTCTGATGCATAATCAAGTGCCATACCTCGTGTCAGGTTGGTAACAGCACCTTTGGAAGCAACATAGGCAGCCCGAACATCAGCACCGACAATTCCATAGATAGAGGACATATTGATGATTGAACCACAACCATTATTCTGCATTGCTGGTATAGCTGCCTTTGAAGAAAGAAAAACTCCTGTCAGGTTAACATCTAAACAACGATGCCAATCCTCTTCTGAAAGTTCTGCTACAGGTAATCGCATCGCAATCCCAGCACTGTTTAAGAGAATATCCAGTTTTCCATACGAAGCGATAGTCTGTTCAACCATCTGTTCTGTGTCTGATTTGACTGTCACATCAGTTTTCACAAAAATTGCATCATTTCCTTCATCTTGAATATCTGCAACAGTCTCCTTTCCACCATCCTCATTTATATCTGCAACAACGATTTTCGCGCCGTGCTCTGCAAAGAGAATGGCAGTGGCTTTGCCAATTCCAGAAGCAGCACCTGTGATGATTGCTACCTTACCATTGAGTCGCACAATTATACTTTTTCCTTCCAAGCAGCTGGGTTTTCTTCTGGTTCGCCAATCTCATTTCTTAAAACACCTATGTTTTCGACCTCAAGTTCTATGACATCTCCAGGTTGAATCCATCTGTCAAGTTCCCAACCACATCCTCTTCCTACAGTTCCTGATCCCAAAAATTCACCTGGAAATAGCGTTTCTGACTGTGAAACAAAAGAAATCATTTCAGCGAAAGAGTAATACATATCGGAAGTATTCCCCTCTGACCATGTTTCTCCATTGACTCGCGCTGTCATTTTCAGATTGTATGGATCCCCAATTTCATCTGGTGTAACAAGACACGGACCCATGATATTACTGTTGTCAAAATCCTTGCCTTTTGCAGGACCGAGTGATAGGGACATGTGCCGGAATTGAATATCGCGAGCACTGATGTCGTTATAGATAGTATAGCCTGCAATATAATCAGGTGCTTCTTCTATAGATATATTCTTACCAGTTTTACCTATATAAACACCCCATTCAAGCTCAAAATCAAGTTTTTCAGTATAGTTTGGCCACGTAACAACCGCTTCGTGTCCTGCTATAGATGCGGGACTTGTGCTACCCCGATAGTAATTTGGGAGTTTAAACCATTCTGGTGATATTTCCTTGCCTGTAATACGTGAAGCAGCATCCATGTGGATTTTAAATACACCGAAATCACGCAAACTTGCTGGACGTGGAAATGGTGCCAATAGTTGAACATCAGATAGTGAGAATACTTCATTAGAAATGTTTTCACCGTTATTGAGTTGTTGTTGAATTGTATCTAAAGTGGTTTGTGCTTGCTGAATACAATCTTGTTCAAAAAACTGAATCATATCAGAAACAGGTAATGTAAATTCAATGATCCTATCATTACTGATTAACGCACCTAATTTGACATCTTCATTATTAGGATTTTTGAAAGAAACAAGTTTCACAATATTCCTCCTGATTGCAATGGTTATTTTATACTACAAACTCATTCCAAAGTCAACCCCTTTTGAAGCATATCCAAAAAGAATCTGATTGATTTTTTTTTATAATTCAGATATTATCTAACATATAAGATTTACCTTTTGATATACAGTAAAAGGCATTTACAAGGACACTCGGATGCGAAATAGTCTACTCATTTTGGCAATACTTCTTCTATGTTTCTCAATATCTGCACTTTCTGCGGAAAATGATGATCATGCAGACTATGTGAAACATGTAGAACAAGGATTTCTATATCTTTTTCAAGGTGATAATCAAGCAACTATAAAAGCATTTGAATCTGCACTTGCTATTGATCCAAATCGTTATGAAATCCTGCACTATTTAGGGATGTCGTATGCGTCAGATTCGTCTTGGAATAAGGCGGTTGAGGTATATAACCGATCTTTAGCTTTGAAACCAGATAATATTGAAGTATTGTATTCTTTGGCAATCGTGTATTTCAAGCTAAATCAGTGGGAGGATGCCGTTGAACCGCTCAAATCCGTCATTTCTTTATCTCCTCAACATGCACGAGCACATGAGGTGCTTGGAAAGGTCTATGTCAAACTTCGTCAGTATACAGATGCAGTTGATGTATTGAATAAAGCCATTGTATTAAAACCTAACGCAGCAGGAAATTATTATGAACTTGGAAATGCACACCTAAACTTAAAATCCTATCCAGAAGCTATAGACTTTTTTAATAAAGCTATACAGTTTGGTCCACCAGATTTTGCTGATCCTCACTTTGGACTTGGTACAGCCTACCAACGTATTGGCAATAGAGATAAAAGCAGAGAAGAGATGCAGATATATCAACGTCTTCAGAAAGAGGCTGCGGATTATGAACGTTTTACCCGTCTAACACGTGTGGATCCAAATAATCTTGATGGATGGACAGGTTTAGCAGGTGTGATGATGCGTCAAAAAAAGTATAAAAGAGTGATACCGGTCTTTCAAAAATGTATAGAAATCGGCAATGCACAAAATGCACCTGTGGGTGCAATAGCCAGTTATTATCATGGACTCAGTCAAGCCTTTATCAATATCAGATATCCAAAATTAGCACTGGAACCTGCCCAGAAAGCTATTCAATTATTACCAACACAAGATCGATTTTATAACACTCTCGGTAGTGTCTACGCAATGCTGGGAGACGTACAGAATGCAATTTCAGTTTTTCGAAAAGCAGTTGAATTGAATGAAGAACAGCCGTACTACCATCTGAACCTTTCCAAACTTTATAAAAGTATTGGTAATCACAAACTTGGTGATCAACATTATCAAGCTTATGAGCATTTCTTATCACAACAAAAAAAGACCCAAAAATAGATTTTGAATTTAGCACAACAGGAACTAATTTCTTTGAATATTAGACGATTTTCAGCGGTTATTCTTATATTCTTTTATTTTTTAGTGGTTTCAATCGATGTTTCCGCAGAAGAAAGAGAGAATATGATGATACTAATTCAGGCAGGAACATTTACAATGGGTAGTACAAGCCGTGCTGAGGATGAAAAACCTGCACACAAAGTTTTTATTGATGCATTCTATATTAGTAAGTATGAAGTAACAAATGCGGAATATTATGAATTTTGGATCAATTTGCAAAAGAAGAATTCTAAGAATGTCACTGAAGAAAATCAACACACCCCGGAGAACTTCTCACATCTTCCGCATATAGGGACGCATATAGGGAACTGGCCTGAACGTGCAACAAAATTACCGGATCATCCAGTTGTCGGTGTCTCGTGGTACGATGCGAAGGCTTATGCTGAATGGAAAGGAATGCGTCTACCAACAGAAGCGGAGTGGGAAAAGGCAGCACGTGGTTATTCAGATAGGATATGGCCCTGGGGTAATTCCATGCTTCCACATGCCAATACATCAGAGCAAAATGATGGTTATGATAACATGATCGCTCCCGTTGGTAGTTATCCAAAGGGAAAGAGTTTTTTCGGTGCGATGGATATGGCAGGTAACGTTTGGGAATGGACAGCAGATTGGTACAGTGATGTATACTATACTCACAGTCCAAATAGAAATCCAAAAGGTCCTGATGTCGGAAGTTGGCGTATCCTCAGAGGTGGTTCTTGGATTGACAAACTTGCACGTTGTAGTACAACTTTTCGTTTTTATTTATATCCTTCACTGAAAACATCCTTTGTCGGTTTCCGAGTAGCAAAATCAGTAGATAAATCAGATAAAGATTAATCCTTCCTTCAATGAAATCATATAAATCAAAATCTATACTTATATACCTAACACTTTTCACACTGTTTATCAGATTAGCTGCTGCCCAACAATTACCCCTATACATTGATGTAACTAAAGATGTTGGTATAGACTTCAAACATAATAACGGTAAGACCGAACATAAGCATATTATTGAGACAATGGGTTCTGGGGCTGTCTTTTTTGATTATAACGGAGATAGCAACGTTGACCTGTACCTTGTAAACAGCGGAGTTGTTCCTATGGAAGGTGTCTCAAAGAAGAAAATTCAAGAAACTGCAAAAAATGTGCTTTATCGAAATGAAGGAAACGGACGTTTTAGTGATGTTACTGGTGCTGCAGGTTGTGGAGATACAGGTTACGGTATGGCTGCATCTGCTGGTGACATTGATAATGACGGTGATGCTGACCTATATGTTGCTAACTTTGGTCAAGATAACTTATACCGAAACAACGGTGATGGGACATTTACCAACATCACAAAGATCGCAGGAATTGATAATGAGCTTTGGAGTATTGCAGCTGTATTCTTGGACTATGATATAGATGGAGATTTGGATATATTCGTAGTGAATTATCTCATCTATAATCTGTCAATGCCAGTGACGACTTATAAGGGGATTGTCGGGTATGGACATCCACGAAGTTATGAAGGAACACCGGATGTACTCTACAGGAATAATGGAGATGGAACATTTACAAATGTTGCGGAGGAAGCAGGTTTGGTAAATCCAAGTGAAGGACGCGGTATGGCTGCTGTGGCTCTTGACTACGATAATGACAGATATCCAGATATTTTTGTGGCAAACGATACCAGTCGCAATTTTCTATATCATAACAATGGTGATGGGACATTTTCTGAAGAAAGTCTGTTTCTCGGTACTGGATATGATGAGAATGGGGTTGCAGAAGGGTCTATGGGGGTAGACTATGGGGATTACAACCATGACGGTATGTTTGACATCATTGTTGCTAATTCGGAGAAAGCAACACTCTATAAACTACAAAATTCTGGTGGATTCTACTTTTCTGATGCGACTGTGGAAAGTCAATTACAACAACCGACATTACCGTTAGTCGGTTTTAGTCCACTTTTTATTGACTATGATAACGACGGTCATATCGATCTTTTCAGTGCAAATGGACATCCACAAGCAGTAATTGAGAAATTGACAGATTATGAAACTTATGCTCAAAGAGATCAACTTTTTCACAACAACGGTGATGGTACATTTGTAGAGGTGTCAAAAACCTCTGGCACTTACTTTTCTGAGGAACTTGTCGGTAGAGCAGCCGCATCAGCAGACTATGACAACGATGGGGATATTGATATTGTTGTCATGAATTCAAACCAGCAGGCGGTATTATTGAAAAATGAGGGAGGAAACCGAAATAACTGGTTAGGAATCAAACTTATTGGGAAGAAAAGCAATCGAGACGGTATCGGGTCAAAGGTAAAAATAAATGCTGGTGGAATAACACAGATTGCCGAAGTAAAGAGTGGATCAAGTTATGCGTCAGGAAGTGATATCAGGCTGTTATTCGGTGTGATGGATGTTGAAAAAGTAGAGAGTGTTACAGTTATGTGGCAATCTGGTAATATACAAAAATTAGAAGGTGTTGAGGTAAATCAGATTCTGAAAATTACGGAGTCAGAATAATACTAATTTCGTATTGCCCTATATTCATTGGTTTCACTATAAATAATACCATTTCTAAATAATAACTTCTCATCAACAAAAAATGCGTTCGTAGTCGCGCAATTCATTGCGCCTCTTACATTTACAATTTGGTAAGTTCGGTTTCCTAACCAAACTTGTGTTTAATCTGCCTAATAGATGCGGTTAGGAAACCGCATCTACCGTGAAGTGTGCACTTATTTTTAGTTTTCACTATAAATAACAAAAAACCCGTATCTGTTGAGATTACGGGTTTTTTGTTAGATGATCTATAAATTGTTTATCTACGTTTAATATCAGCCCAAGTAGTTGTAACTTTACCTTGAGGTTCAACAGGTGTCAAAACATTCAGGAACTGACCATCAAGTGTAGGTGCAATCTGAAGGTCTTCATCAGCTTCATCAAGACGAAGATTGACATAATCTCCACCACCACCTTCACCGCATTTGAAGTGTAGGAAGTTTTCACCTTGAATCAGGTCAATTTCGGTGGGTTGGGTTGCTACTTGAGCACCACCAGTCCAGTTTGGATTGTTGTATACCTTTTCACCGTTGAGCCAAATCTCAGCATGGTCATCATGGGCGGGATACATCGTTGTTGTCCTATCATCAGGAGACAAGATGAGAATAATTCCGTGCCAAGTTATATTGTCCCTATACATTCCAGGTGCATTATCAGCGATACCATGACTCTTATACATGTTGTTTGTACTATCTAACTGCAGTGAAACTACAGACCAACCAAGTACCCCACCATTGTTTGGAGGAAGGTGTACAGCCATTTGTCCGGAGAGTCCAGCACCGTAGCGGGTAGAGGCATTCACATTTGTGAGTTCCCCATTAGTACCATCAGAAAGGTAGTCACGTTCGGCAGATGCCGCGAAACCACCTGTATTAATAACTAAATCAAGTGCCCACCATTTTTCAATCCATTGGTCACCAGCCGGTTGCCAGTCCTGTGCAAATGCAGTTGGTGCGATGATCAGACAAGCAATTGTAAGAAGAATTGCCAATTTTTTCATAGTTAAGAGATCTCCTTATTCAGTATGCTAAATTTGCTTATATTAGGTAAGAAGCGCGCTTCCTAAAATACCAAATTGAGCAACATAAAAACTAATATTTGAATATTTCGGCTTGCTAGCTATACCGAAATTGTGTTTTATTTTCGTGATTGCATGAAAAAATACATATCACAGTATTGAATTCTGAAGAATTATAACATTTTTGATTATTTAATGCAAGAAAATTGTAATAGTATCTAACAATAATTTTGTTTACATTCCACGATTGATTCCAAATTCTGCCTCAAATGCTTCCCATATTTCTTCCGATATTTCAGATGTAGCAGCTTCATATCCGTCTTCAACTTGTGCTTTGTCAGCGGGACCGAACATTACAACGCCATCAATCGGGGCAGCGAGACAAAATTGCAATGCTAAATGACGGATATTTACATTATGTTCCTGACACCATTTCCACATTGCATGCGCTTTTGGTTCTGAATTAGGATTACGTCTACGTTCCTCATCTATGTTTGGCTCTGCTCCAGTCAGGCTTCCCATACCTAATGGACTCGCAAGAATAATACCAACATCATGTTGACGCGCCAAGGGTAAAGTCGTTTCTGTTACAGTTTGAGATAATAGTGTATAGTCTAAGAAAGTGAGTATTATATCAATATGACCAGTTTCAATCAATTGTTTGTGAAATTCATGGGAACGCACCCCCGCACCGATATTTCGGATGAGACCTTCATCTTTCATTTCAAGTAACGTATCCAACGCCTGACCTTTATCTAAAACACTTTCCATGTCTAACGGGTCATGAATCAATACTGCGTCCAAATAGTCTGTGCGAAAATCTTTAAGACTATTGGTCACACTCCAACGTGTGCCATCAGCGGTGAAATCCTTTCTCCGTTCAGGATGTGTGCCAACTTTTGCTTGGAGGTAGATCTTTTCTCTCAAACCTCCGGACAGTGCTTCACCCCACAGATGCTCAGAATGACCTGGATAAGAGTCAATATAATTCATACCGAGTTCAATAGCGCGCCTGATTCCAGAGATAACTTCATCATCTCCTTTACTCCAGATCCATGCAGCACCCAATGCCAATGAATTTGGACGCATTTCAGTCCGTCCCATTCGTCGGGTTTCTAATTTTGTTTGTTCCATAAGTGTTTTTTCTTAATAAGTTTATGTCAGAACAAAGTCTACATACTACTTGCGAGTTCCTTTCGTAACTTGTGTGCTGATGCTGCAAGTGATTCTTGCAAATACGGGTATTGGAAACCACCCCACCTGTCCGGTGGAGGTTCGTTTGCTTGTTCTGTTAGTAGATTCACAAATGTAGGTCCCGGTTTTTTTAGGATGCTTGGTAAATCAGTTTCCAGTGTTTCAATATCATCATACTCGTGAACCTGCTGAAAACCAGTACCCATTGCAATTGTCGTCCAATTAAAATCAGGATTACGCGGAACTGGTTGGTTGCCTGTAACTTCATACGTTCCGTTATCACATACAAAGAGAAGGAAATTGGACGGTGGTTCACTCAAACCAGTAATCGTGGCAAGTGTTCCTAAACACATCAACATGCTACCATCACCATTAAAAACTATTATTTTTTTATCTGGTTTTGCAAGGGCAATACCCAATGCTAAGTCTGCAGCGTGTCCCATTGCACTCCCAACAGACGCAAAGTCAAGTGGATGGGTCGATATTTCTGCCCATGGTACTGCCATTCCCATCGTGGTTATCACGACTTCATCTGTTCGCTGTGAAGATATGAGTTGTAGATATTCTTCCTTAATGAGCATCTTTTCTCCATCTATGTAAACAAGTAATACTTATTTCTTATCATCTTTCGGTAGAAACTTTATTATAGGTGGATTTGACATTTTCGTCGTCATGATATTAAGATGTTGTATGAATCCTGATTCCGTTTGTATCCCCTTAATGCCCCCTTCCCAAATGGCTAAAGTGCGATATTTTATCTGTCCTTCTTCATCGGGATGCAAGACAACTGACAACATATTCGGGTCTGTATCAATTTGACTGTCTGTCTGTGTTTCCGAATAGGTTAATGCAACGCCAAGAGGATATGCATCTGCTGGATCTGTTCCCCAACTCCACATTAGATTCTGTTCATCGTCAACATCATAAGAATCACCAATCTTTGGAATTCCTACAGCGATAGTGTAGCCCTGTGGTAATTCCTTATCAACATTGATATGCCGTTCAATCCATTGATTCCCACCATAAATGTATGTAGTTGAGGTTAAATGATATGTATCACCGTTGATGTTCCAACTTGGTAGAATCCTTTGAACAATTGACCGTATAGCACCATTAGCAAGAATTCGCACATAATCACCTTCATTTGAAATCGGAATTAACTCCCTTTTCTCGTTATTCCATAGTGCATATCCACCACAACCGATCAAGCCTTTATTAGAAGTTAATCTAACCATAGTTGTGTTTTCCGCATCAAGGAGATCATTCAGTGATATACCAATTGATTTGTAAAGATAAAGCTGTTCTTCTTCCTTTCGGATAAAGTAATTCTCCTGATTTTCCAGATCACTTATTATCCATCGGTTATCACTGTCCCCACTATCTATATCAAGTGCATTTAGGTTTTGTGTTAGAGCAATTCCGTTACGATCAAAATGGAGTCTAAACTCTTGTGAAAGCTGCCGTTCCATATCTAATTCACCCTGGAACATACTATTAACGCTGAATAGTTCTTGACGTTTTTTGCCATAAGCAATAATAGACCCATTCGGTTTTAGGAGATATGCGATCAGGTCTGATTCGATTGCAGCGAATGCATTTAGTTCAGGGAAAATTCCAGCCCGAGTAAGTTTGTTTACATCAAGTGTAAATGTTGCTTTTACATTCGGGTCATAAAGAATAGAGAACTCTTTTGTTTCTTCTTTTTTAAGGTCTATGAGAAAAACTAACTGGTCACGCACACCGTCATAGTCCAAATCATCTGCTTGTGCAGGAATCATCGCTTCTTGAGGAGATTTACCTGTAACAACGGAATATGCATTCAATGAAAAGTCTGCACTAACCTTTTGTAGCTGGTCTAAAGTCAACACAATTGGGATACTTTTGCACTCAATATTAAGTGTATTTTGGATGGTAAAACGGATACGATTCGTATTTTGGTTACCACCTGGAAGTGAACAACTTGTGTAAAATAATAGAACAGTCAGAACAAAACAAAGAACGGATTTCAATCTAAAATGTGAGTAGTGATCTTTTTTGTGAATAGTCAATTATTTGTTTCCTATGGGTAACTTGCTGTAATAATATAACCTGTTTATACATCAGGTAGGACATCAAGTAAACGGCTTATTTCAGCTTCAGTGTTGTAAAAATGGGGTGAGACTCTAAGACCACTCCCCCGTTCCGCAGTAATAATGTTATGGTCAAAAAGGAGTTCGTATAGTTCAGTCGGAGAGTATTTTTCACTTTCAAAAACCACAATTCCAGCACGATCAAAATCGTCGTTAGGTGTAATTACTTTATAACCTTTAGATTTCAAACCAGTAATTAAAGTTGCAGTAAGTGCAAGAACGTTGTTTTCTATCTCAGAAATACCAATTTCAAGTAACAACTCAATCGCAGCCTTGAGTCCGTATAGACCGACAGTATTATATGAACCTTCTTCAAAACGTGTAGCGTCCGGTTTTTGTGTTATATCGTAACTAAGAAAATCACGTGGGTTTACAACACTTGCCCACCCAATGTTTGTGTTTATAAGTTTATCTAGTTTTTCACGATTACAATAAAAAATCGCTGCACCCTCAGGTGCCAGCAGCCATTTGTGTCCGTCTGCTGCGAGAATATCAACATGGCAAGACTGGACATCAACTTCTATCACGCCAAGACTCTGAATTGCGTCAACTACAAACCATATATCACGCTTTTTACATATCTCTCCAATAGTTTTAATGTCGTTTCTAAAACCAGATGCAAATTCCACATGACTAATTGTGATAACTCGTGTCCGTTCATTGATGGCATCAATTATATCATCAAGATCGATCCTACCGTCCTTTTCAGTTACCATACGGGTTTCCACACCGTATCGTTCTCTCAGACTCCACCATGGATAGACATTTGCAGGAAATTCAACAGAAGTAGTGACAACATTATCCCCTTTTTTCCAATCAATACCGTTCGCTGCGATCAGTATACCTTGCGAAGTGTTCTTCATGAATGCTATCTCGGTAGGATCAGAATTGATTAAGTTGGCTGCAAGTGACCGACATATTTCTGCAGTATCCACCCAAGATTCTACGTTTACAGCACCATTCATAGTAGCATCCTCTACGAAACTTTTCATTGCATTCATAACTCGACGAGACAGGGGCGCAACACCAGCATGGTTCATATAAACATAGGATTTAGAGACCGGAAATTCGGTTCTCCATTTTTCAGATAACATTTTCAAGTCGATTCCCATTGTTCTTTGATTCCAAAAAGATCTCAATCCTGTAATCAACAACCCTTTTAGCATTCGCATAAGCTATCGTTTCACCGAATAAACCACTACAGAATATCAGAATACCCGTATTCATAAGTATAGGTCCGATGTGAGGGAAGCCAACCATTAATATAGCCCCCAATATTGAAACAAACACTCCTATAGGACCAAAACTTCTTATAGGTCGCCTTGCACAACGATATATAAAAAAAGATGAAAGTGGACTTAATTCGGCAACATCACGTTGTGCTATTGAAAGTGACCAAGCAGTAATAAAACTGATTCCTATAAGCAAAATACCTAAGATTATACTACTTATAGCAGCAATAATAGCAGCATTGATAAAAATACATCCAATTATGAAGAAAGGCAAACTCAAGTAGGCTGCGATGCGGTATACATTGTATTTAGGAATTATTCGCTGACGAAATGGATGCTCTGTTGATTGGTGGCGATTATGATTAGGCTTTTGTGCAAAGACGGAAAGAATCAACTTAAACGCTAATATATCAAGAAAAACTCGCCATATTCTACCAAGTCCATATTTGCTTGTTCCAAACTGACGAGGATGATGTTTGACGACAATTTCAGCAATACGCGCACCTACAACAGTCGACATTGCAGGAATAAACCGATGCATTTCTCCATATAGTGGGACTTGTTTAATTACTTCAGCACGATATGCCTTCAATGAACATCCGTTGTCATGAATATCTACACCGGTCACCTTTCCAATGATCCAGTTTGCAATGACGGAAGGTAATCGTCTTGTAAAAAATTTATCCTGTCGTTCTTTACGCCATCCGCAGACAAGATCGTAATCCTCATCAAGTTTCTCAAGCAATTGCGGTATATCTGCTGGATCGTTCTGCAAATCACCATCCATACTAATAATAAATTCACCTTGTGCGTATTCAAAGCCGGCTGCCATAGCGGAAGTTTGACCTTTATTCTCTTGAAATCTAATTACAGATAAATTAGGCGAATATTCTCGTATTTCTGAAAGTACATCAAAGGTTTTATCTTGACTCCCATCATCAACAAACAGAACTTCGTATGATTTGCCTATTGATTCACATACAGAACGAATTTTCTCATACAGTGGGCGGACATTTTCCTCCTCATTATAAACTGGAACTATAATCGATAAATATGGTTTTTGTGTAGCGTTCAATGCTACTCCTTCCGATTTAGAATTATCCTGTGTGCTTCTGCAAGTGAATCAATAGTGCCAGCATCCACCCATTCACCTTGTAATATCGTATAACTCAGTTGCCCGCGCGCAATATATACATTGTTGACAGAAGTTATTTCATATTCACCGCGTTGTGAAGGTTCAATTGTTCTTATAATCTCAAAAACTGATGAATCGTATATATAGACTCCGACTACTGCGAAATTACTCTTAGGATGCTCAGGCTTTTCTTCAATAGAAACGATTTTGTTTCCATTAAAATTCGCTACACCGAACCGTTCAGGATCGTCAACATGTTTAAGGAGAACGCGTGCACCATTTTGTTGTTTTTTGAAATCCTGAACAACTTGTCTAATTGATGACTCAAAAATGTTATCTCCAAGCATGACAACGGTAGATCCACCTGCAGCGAAGCCTTCCGCTAATGCGAGTGCGTGTGCAATTCCCTTTGCCTCTTCCTGAACACGATAAGTGAATTCACATCCAAATTCTTTGCCACTACCTAACACACTGACAAAATCGCCAACATGAATTGGATTTGTAACAATGAGAATATCGTTGACACCTGCTTCTGTAAGAAGTTTGATGGTGTGAAATACCATCGGTTCGTTTCCAACTGGCAATAAGTGTTTGCTCGTAACCTTAGTAAGCGGGTATAATCGTGTTCCTAAACCACCTGCAAGAATTACCCCTTTAAGGGTTTCATTGTTTCCGTTATCCGACATATATCAGTTTATGATGAGATTCATAATTTCAAGAATCTCATAAATACCCTTATATTTCAATCTTAGGCGTTTTTTCCGCGTCCGGGGAAGGTTAATTCTGCTATTCCGGACTTGTCTAAATCTCCTAAGCCTTGTTCAATCATACGGTCATATTGGTCTTTAGTAGCTTGTGCCAGTGGTAGAGAGATACCAGCATCATCTGCAAGGTCAAGAGCAATACCTGAATCTTTTGAAGCATGTGCAGCAGAAAAATAACATTCATGATCACGAATCTGCATATCTTCACCGTCTGTTTCTAAAACACGTGAATTTGCACCAGTTTGTGCGAATACCTCTTGCAGCATTTCCAGATCCAAACCAAGGGCAGCTCCTAATCCCAATCCTTCTGCAAGACCAGCTGTGTTGATATTCATCACCATGTTAACAAGTGCTTTGACCTGAGCTGCTTTACCAGCTTCACCGATATAGCGTAACGATACACTCATTGAATCCAGAATAGTTTTTACTTTATCAAATGTTTCTTTCTTACCACCGCACATTAGATAAAGCGTGCCTTCTCGCGCTTGTGTAATGCTACTTGCCATACATCCTTCAAGACTTTCAGCACCATGTTTTTTCGCAAGACCTTCAATGTCTACATGAACCTGTGGACTTAACGTAGCACAATTGATAAAAACTTTTCCTGATGCTCCTTTAAGCAGACTATCTTCTGCATCATCGGAGTATATCTGACGCATTGCATTGTCATCTGTTACAACCGTGATGATGTAATCTGCAAGTTCGGTGACTTGTGATAATTTGTTAGCAGCCGTTGCACTAAGTTCTGTTGCCAATTCTTCTGCACGTTCACTTGCAACGTCATATACAACGACTACGCTAAATCCTTCGTCATTGAGGTGTCTTGCAATATTTGCACCCATCCTTCCAACACCGACAACCCCTATTTTATAATCTGCGTTTGCCATATTCCCCTCCATATATTTATGTTCGCATATTCCCTGACTAATGTTACTGAATAAAATAATTTTATAGGTTTTAAACTGATTTGTCAATAAGTTTTATTGAAAGTATAAATAAATTCATATTATTAATTTATACCATAAATATATCTTTTCTCTTGACTATTTTCGCAAATTTGCTATACTAAAAGTAGAACTAAAATATTATGGTAATTCATTTACTGACCGGAAGGTTTTCATTATTTATACCTTAGGAGGATTAACAACGATGACCCGTTTTATACCCAGTTTCGTTCTAAGAATAGATCGAAGCTACCTGATTATTCTACTACTCGGTGTGCTGGTCATAGCAACAGTTGGATGTGGTACAGGCATTAATCTCGTCCCGTTAAGTGCGAAAATCCAGAATGCTGATAATGCCTTTGATGATGCAGAAGCAATATCAATACATTCTGATGATCCCGAACAGAGAGATAAAGCTATAGCCGAACAACGTAAACTATACGACAGGGCGAGGTCTATATATCTTGAGATAATTCAGCAAGATTCCGATGGTAAATATGCGCAACGTGCACATCATCAAATCGCTAAAATCTACACAAAGCATTATGAGTGGGATAAAGCTAACGAACATTACCAAGCAATCATTGAACTTGCCCCCACTGGTTATTATGCCAATGAAGCAAAAAGTGGGATTGCACGGATTCGTAGAAACCGACAACTAATTGATACTGAATTAGCAAATTATCAGAACTATAAAGCACTATATGATACTGAACAGTCCAAAGAAACGTATAGCATTGCTGGGGAATCCCTATATAAAGTTGCTAAAGCTTATGAATCTTTGGAAAATTATCCCCAAGCTATTGCAACTTATGAACGGATGGTTTCTGAGTTTCCAGAACATGAAAAAGCAGTACAAGCCCAACTTCAAGTTGGTAACTTATACTTCTACGAATTATTTGATTATACCAATGCTGGTGGTTGGGGTGCGTATGTAGCAGTTGCTCAGAAGTTTCCTGATACTTTTGAAGCCAAGCAGGTAATTATTGAATTAAATAAAACTGAAGCCTTATTGAAAGAAATCAAGGGACTTCAAGATGAGATTCAGCGGAATAAAAGCAAAAAAGCGATGGAGTATGAAAAACTTGGTCGTTATGTGCTTCCCTCTGAAAAATGGATACAGGGAAAGGCTGATCTAATCGTTCAAAATTACCAACAGATAGCCAATAACTGGGAGAAACTACGTAACTATCCAAATGCAATTGAAACAAATAAAACTATAGTTCGCGATCTTTCTCACAAAAAATTTGCTGTTGCCGATTCTCTTTACAAGATCGGTTCACTGTATCAGCAAAGTGGTGAATATGAACGTGCCATTCAAGCTTTTGAAGACCTTCTGCAAAATGCAGCTGAGTCCACTTGGCGGAATGAGTGTGTCTATCAACAAGCAGTCTGTTATCGAGCTATACGGGAATTCCGTGCTGCGTATGAAGGTTTCAAAGCATATATGAGCATAACAAAAGGTGATACGCCACATTTCCGAGAAGCCGAACAGATCGTTCGCCAATATGAATTGGACCAAGATGAGGATGGTTATATGTTCTATGAAGAACAGGAGGCTGGCACATCTGACCAAGATCCAAATTCACACCCAGAATCAGGAAATTAGAGTAATTTGTTGGTATATGACTATCAAAAAAATAGTCATAACTATATGGAAACTGTGTTACGTAGGTTGGGTTAGGTATTACAATCCAACCTACGAATAGATTCTTGGTTGTGTCAAATAAGGATGGAATACCGAATCTATCAATATATCCTTCAGACAGTGATATACTACAATAACAGTTTAACCCGTAAATGTTCAGAGGTAGGCAGCCTTTTATATACTTCGTGACGGATAAATTCCGGAGTGTAACGGCGTGAAAAGTGATTTAGAACGATGTGTTCGCTCTCAAATTCTTCTAAGAGAGTGGGTATCATATCCAGATGTAAATGTTTCGTTCTCTTTGCTCGTTCTCTATGTTCAGGTGTTATAAATGTACATTCACATATCAATAGTTTGCATTTCTTGAACAATGGGTGTGAATCAACAGAAATACCGCGGGTGTCTCCTAAATATGCGACTAAAGGTAATTGTACTTCATTCGTAATTTCAACTCCCGAATGCTTGAGTGCCACGATTTCTCTTTCAGATAAATTTCGGTATTCAGGCTTCAGTTTTTTGCGAATTTCACATATTAGGAAGGAAACCGCGGGTACACTGTGATTCCCAGGTAAGATATGAGCAACTAAATTCTGACGAAAATGGATAGTATCTCCAACCTCTACTGGTGTTAGTTGATAACCCCATTCCTTACCTCTATCTAATGAAGATATTTTGTTCAGAATGTTCCGCAATTGTTTATGTCCATTCTGCGGTACAAAAATATTACCGGGTGGCATACCAGCAAGCCAACGTTGACTAATATAAATCGGTAACCCAAAATAATGGTCAAGATGAAAATGTGATATAAATATATGGTTAGTTCCGATAAAACGCATTGGACATCTGCCCAAATCGAATATCAGATCTAATTCCTTTATCCGAATATAAGTCGCGACCGCTGAACTGGACTTACCTTCAAGAATCCAATTTCCACATTGTAACAATGTCATAGTTATTTAATTTCGCAATAGGTATTGCTTTCCTTTGGAGTATAGATATAAATGCATGTCAAAATAGGCATAATAGGTGGCAGTGGTTTTTATCAGATTGAAGGCTTATCAGATATAAAAAATATAGAAATTGATACCCCTTTTGGTAAACCAAGTGATGCGTTTATTCAGGGAAATCTTGAAGGACACCAAGTTGTCTTTTTACCAAGACATGGGGTCGGTCATCCTCTTCTTCCTGCAGATATTAATGTCCGGGCAAATATATATGCATTAAAATCTCTTGGGGTAGAAACGATTATTTCTGTTAGTGCTGTAGGTAGCCTGAAACAGGAAATTGAACCCCGTCATTTTGTTGTACCTGATCAACTTTACGATCACACAAAGAACCGTATCTCTACCTTTTTTGGAGACGGTATCGCTACACACATTAGCATGGCACACCCGTTTTGTACACACCTAAGCAGTCGAATATATGATGCTGCAAAAGAAGTCGGTGCACATGTTCATAATGGTGGCACATATATCTGTATGGAAGGTCCTGGTTTCTCCACGCAAGCAGAATCCAATGTTTATAGACACCTCGGTTTTGATATTATCGGCATGACAGCTGCACCGGAAGCAAAACTTGCCCGTGAAGCAGAAATGTGTTATGCAATCCTCGCTTGTTCAACTGATTATGACTGTTGGCACACTGAACATGATAACGTTACAACTGAGATGATATTGGAAAATCTAAAGTCTAATGTAGAAGTATCAAAACAGATTGTAAAGAATATGGTATCCAAAATGATTGATGAGGAACGCAATTGTGCATGTGCTAATGCCTTACAATATGCAATCGCAACAAATCCCGACAAGATTCCAATTGCCAAGAAACATCAACTAAAAATTATACTGGATAAGTACCTCGCGTAATGTATTAAAAATTAAATCTGCTTCCGTTTCAGTCAGAATTAGAGGGGGTGCTATATAAATGATGTTCTCTGGTTCATCAACAGCATGACCAATTTTCCCAACAATTATCCCTTTTTCTTTCAACTGTCCTACGATTTTATTAGTATCTGATGTACTGAGTTGTGTTTTATCTGTATTAATAAGTTCAACTGCTATCATTAAACCTTTTCCACGTACTTCACCGACGTTTTGTATAGTTTCTAAGGTCTTGAGTTTTTCAAGTAAATATGTTCCAACTTTCTCAGCGTTTTCCCAGAGTCGTTCTTCCTGTAGTATTTTCAGATTAGCAACACCTGCGGCGCATGCTACCGGATGTCCACCGTAAGTACAGACTTGTGCAAACTCTCTATTTTCATCTGCTTCACCTAAAAAGGTATTGAATACGGTGGTGGATGTAACGCACGCACCGAGAGGGATATAACCACTTGTCAACCCTTTAGCAAGTGTGATAATATCAGGTTGAATATCCCAATGTTCACAGGCAAACATCTTTCCTGTCCTACCGAAACCGGTAATGACTTCATCAAGGATAAGTAATAACCCGTATTTATCA
The DNA here is from genome assembly GCA_022825665.1 of Candidatus Poribacteria bacterium. Lineage (GTDB taxonomy): Bacteria > Poribacteria > WGA-4E > WGA-4E > WGA-3G > MSPOR6. The sequence continues at coordinate 5,965 of JAJDWI010000013.1, read as the reverse complement.
CAGATTTCCCGCAATTTTGGGAAATAATCGTCTGACGGTACGATTACACCACCTCCCCCAATAATAGGTTCAGCAATGACGGCAATTACAGTTTCAACACCTTCTGATAAAATGATACGTTCAATCTCATCTACACACGCCAAATTACACGATTTGTAATCCAAACCGAGTGGACACCTATAGCAGTAGGGAGGACTCGCGTGATGGAAGCCTGGTACTAATGGTTCAAATGCTTTCTTTCTACGTACCTGTCCAGTTGCAGACATGGCTCCATAAGTAAAACCATGATATCCTCGATATCGACTGATTATCTTGTAGCGATTTTCACTTGGATAGGTTTGCCTACCATACTGTCTTGCAATCTTAATTGCAGTTTCATTCGCTTCAGATCCACTGTTGCAAAAATACACATGATTCAGATCACCCGGGAGACATTTCGCTAACTTTTCAGCCAACTCAGTAGCAGGAACATTAATTTGTGAGTGTGGATAATAGGGTAATTCTTGTATCTGTGCATATACAGCATCTGCGATTTCTTTTCTTCCGTATCCAACATTTACATTCCAGAGAGCGGAATATGCATCTAAATATTCGCGTCCATCCTCATCTACAACTGTTGTTCCGTGTGCTGATTTAAAAACCATCAAGTCCGTTTCTTCCAAACGTTGGTGCTGGAACAGTGGATGCCAAACATAGGACTTATCTATTTCTTTGTAATTATTATCCATAGAAGGAAACCTCCAATACAGATTACATTGATTCAGGCACAGAAATACCTATCAGTCTCAAGCCATTTGCTAACACTGTTTGCACACTTTGGATAAGGATAAGTCTTGCTTGTGTTCTATCCATATTATCGGTATCTAAGACACGATGTTGATTGTAAAATGGATGGAACAGTCCTGATAATTCATGCAGATAATGTGGAATACGATGTGCTTCTCGTCCCTCCGCGCTTGACAAGACAATTGATGGATATTCAGCCAATTTTCGAATAAGTTCATGTTCAGAAGGTTCAGTAAGATATTCCAGATCAATATCGTCAAGGGACCTTAACTTTATCTGTTGCTCTTTTGCTTGTTGAAAAATGCTACAGCAGCGCGCATGTGCGTACTGTATGTAGAATACTGGATTCTCATTTGCTTGTGTAATAGCCAATTCAACATTGAAATCCAAGTGTGTATTATTCGCACGCATGAGGAAGAAATAACGTGCTACATCGACAGCAAACTGTTCTCCGACTGCATCTGCCAGTTCGTCAATCAGTGAATCAAGTGTGAAGAATTGTCCACTCCGTTTTGACATATCCAATCGTGTGCCATCAGAGTCAACAAGGTTAACTTGCTGTATAATGTCAACTTCTAACCAATCATCCTCTAAACCGAGTGCTTTTACAAAGTTCTTGAGTCGGAAAACATGACCTTGATGGTCTGGACCAAAGAGATCAATAACCTTATGAAATCCACGGTCGTATTTATCACGGTGATATGCTGCATCTGGAACGAAATAGGTATATTCGCCACTTGTTCTGATTACGACACAATCCTTGTCGTCACCAAAATCAGTCATCCGAAACCATGTTGCCCCATCCGCTTCATATAGGTATTTCTTTTCACGAAACATCTCTATGATTTCTTCGGGTTTACCACTTTCACGGATTGCTTTTTCACTTGACCAGACATCAAAACAAACCCTAAAACGTTCCAATGAAGCTTTTTGTTGTCCAAGTAGATATTCAATACCAATATCTCGGAAATATGCTATACGTTCATCTTGACTAAGTTTAAGGTGGTCATCTCCATTTTCATCAACAATGGCTTCAGCAAATTCCTGCACGTACTCCCCTTGATACCCACCTTCTGGGATTTCTAACTTCTCTTCACCTAATGCTTGTCTATAGCGAATATCTATTGATTCTCCAAGTTTCTCAACTTGTCCACCTGCATCATTGACGTAATATTCACGGACAGCATCAAAACCGACTGCGTTCAACAGATTTACAAGGGTATCACCTACTGCAGCTGCGCGTCCACTAACTATATTCAGCGGACCAGTTGGATTTGCACTGACAAATTCAATCTGTATCCGTTTCCCTTTACCTTTATCAAAAGTGCCATAATTGTGTCTTAATTCATTTATGAGTAAGAGTGTTTCAAACAACCAATCATTAGACAAGTAGACATTAAGAAAACCCGGTCCTGCAATTTCAATATTGCGAATGATCGGGTGTTCATCCAAATCGACATGTTTTTTGATGGTTTCTGCTATCTGTTTTGGTGGCAGCTTCGCTTGTTTTGCTAAACCTAATGCAACGGGGGTTGCTAAGTCACCGTGTTCAGGAGTCTTAGTTGGTGAAAACGGGATTGTTGGCACTTCAGATATTTCAAGTTCACCTATCTCGATTGCTTTGCGTATCGCACCCTCTAAGATATTATTTATTTCTTCTTTGATTCCATCCATATTTGAGTAACCAGATTTGTATTTTCTATGAGTTATCTATAAATTGCAATGAAGGAATTATATCACATCTACTATCTCAAGTCAATATTGATTAATCCAGTTGAAACTTTATGAATTTTCGGTTTTCATCTTTATTTTTCACATCTCAATATAGAGTAATATAGGTTGGAACCAACTTTTGTACTATGTCAATTATCCCATGCACATATCGTAGGGGCGGGGTTTCCCCGCCCGATATTCGTAGCACAAACTTTCCAGTTTGTGCCATTCCGCACCAACGCCACAATATCTTATTATCCTATGAAATGGACTACAATACCCCAAACTCCAATCCTGTAATCCTGTAATCCTGAAAATCCCGGTTCAGACAAAACACATATCTCCGCTGTAGGATCAAGACTTTCTCACCTGTCTTGTCTGCATTGTAGGGACAGATTTCATTAAATGCCTTTGTACGATGATGTTGTCAATAGTAATTTGACTATGGTATAATTAAAACACTAACTCAACACCATATACTTACCATAATTTAATTGAGAGGTCACCCCAATGAAAAAATCTCACATTACTCACTATTTTGTTCTCTTAGTAAGTTTAGTATTCCTATCTGCAATATCCTTTGAGACACAAGCATCAAAGATTACAGGAAAGATTGTAGACGAAAACGGAAATCCTGTGGAAGATATTGTTGTCAGCATAATGTCATATAAAGGGAAACTGCTACATGGTAGACGGCATATGCGTATGAATGAACAAATCTTCCCACCGCTTCAACCGAGTAATACTGACGCAACAGGTGCTTTCACTATAGAAAACATCACCTCTCCTTCAATAAATCTATTAAACTTGTCTTTAGGAGGTGAAGAAGACTATGAAATTCGCTCAATTGAAATTCAAGGCATAAGATTCAATGTCCATCGACATCAGTTTCATTGGTTAGATGGATTTCCATTCGGAATTGAAGAAGAAACAGATGAAATAAAGGTTAAGTTTACCGTCCGACTTCGGATGAGAATCCGTGGTCAGGTGCTTGCTGCTGACGGCACACCTTTGAGCAATGCAAACGTGAACCTTATGGTAAAAAGTCGAAGCATAAATGGCTCAGGTAGAGGAAGTAGCGGTGGAACTCAAACACTTGATGAAAAAGGCGGATTTACACGTTATGTCGATTCACCTGCTCATTATACCATTTCTGTAACATATCAAGGACAGACCGTAGAATCCAAAGAGATATTGCTTGAACAAGGTCAAAGAATGGATGGACTGACATTGACCTTTGACGAAAAAATACAACCTCAGAAACCTAATATCCAAAAACAACCTGCACACATACCACCTGATCCTGAACGTATGCAGGCTGTTTTTAAACGTCAAAGGGAAGGTGTGTGGGCAATTAACCCTGCTAATAGGCATGCATATAGAAAAATCCAATGTCAATCTCCAGAAGATGCTATCGCTATCGCAAAAACTCAAAATGCCCATCTCATTGCTATCAATGACAAAGAAGAACAAGAGTGGATACTTGCTGTATTTGGGAAAGAAAACTATTGGATTGGATTTACAGCAGAGGAAGAATTGGAGAATAAAAAATGGGATAACGGTGATCCATTCACATATACAAATTGGGATTCCAATAATCTGATTTCTGACACTGATAGATCAACTGAAAACGAAGAGAACATAGATAAATTATATACTGTACTCATCGGAGTAACTGGAAAATGGCAACGGATTCGTACCGAGAATCCTGTCGCAGGATTAACTGAACAAGCAATCCTTGAGAAAAAAGATCTTATTATCGGTTTACCACTGCCAGAAGAAGATTCAGAATAACTCATATAACAAGCAATACAAGGAGATACTCCAATGAAATTTGCCGATACGATTAAAATACATGCAACAATCTTATTCATATTGATTATGTTCTTATCGGAGAGTGTTGCTCAAGAAAATCCTGTTGAACCTGAAGTCAATAAGACTATTGGACTGACAGGAAAAGTTGTGGACGTAGAGGGCAAACCGATGCCTAACTTCACATTTACCATACGATCTACAGACAACCCAGAGATGGTGTTTCCTCAAGGCGTTATGATTCCTCCACATATAATGAACCATCAAGGAATGCCACATCAGATGGCACAGGTTAAAACTGATGCAAAAGGAGACTTCAGTACTTCCAATATCCGTCCCTATTTATATATCAATCCTGTTTCTGAGAAGAAGTTGAATGCCATACAAGGTATGGATCCCAACAATCAAAAACTTGCAGAACAAATTCGTATGGATATGATTCAATTTGAAGGATTACAGTCAGAATATCAGATACTCTCCATAAGATTAAATAATGTGACTTTTTTCTATACACATGAAGGTCCTCCACATTTACGAGGTTTATCCTTTCAGCTTAAACCCGGAACAAACATTGAAAATGTAAAAATTACCGTTAAGAAACGTCTAAAGATACGGGCACAGATAGTCTATGCTGATGGCACGCCTGTTGCAAATATCCAAGCAGACCTTACTATGCGACATAACGGTAGAGAGTTTGGCGGGGGTGGCGGTACTCACGGAACAGACTGTTACACAGATGCAGAAGGTTATTTTACAGAATATAGGGAGGAACCTGGGTATTATACACTTACAGTAGAATTTAAAGGTTTCTCAGGTGGAGCCGGTCCATTTCTACTTAAAAATGATGAACATCCTGAAAACATAGTAATAAAACTTGACGGAAATCCTGCTAAACCTAAGCGACCAACCGGTGATAATAAAGAGATCGATAATGAGAAAGCCCGTGATATTGTAAATAAATTACTTAATCAAAAGAATCGTGTTTGGGTTGTTCGCACTGAAGTTGGCATCCCAAATATCCATCCCCAAGCAAAATCCCAAAAATTAGTTTGGATAATAAATCCTGCTAATGGACACGCCTATGCCAAAATATCTTGTCGGGATTGGCATGATGCACAACAGAAGGCTATTAAGGAAGAAGCTCATCTTGTATCTATAAACGATGAAGATGAACAGTTCTGGATTGAAACGATCTTTGGTAGATCAGGCTACTGGATAGGACTCAACGATGTTGAAAAAGAGGGTATATGGCAATGGGATAGCGGAGAACCTGTCACATATACAAACTGGTCAACACGCGAAATGTTTCCTGACACTTCACCAGATACTGAAAAGGATTTTGTTGCAACAGTACCAATTTTTGAAGGAGGATGGCAGGCAACAAGTCCTAAAGGACATCTCTGGCAATTTTCAAGAACTGCTATCATAGAACAAGACGGATTAGTTTCAAAGATCCCTAAACCACAAGATGAAACTGAAGAGGAATAGAATGCATTTTCTGTGTTATAGATAAAGAAGTCATATTGAGTAAAACCTATAAATGTGGTAATATATAGATATATAAACAATAATGTAGGTGCTATTTTTTTCTTAGAGGTTCTCTTATGGCTGACACAACTGAAAAACAACACACTTTCAATCGTCTTCCGAAACA
>JAJDWI010000160.1 GCA_022825665.1 Candidatus Poribacteria bacterium | reverse complement strand
GGTAGTTGCAGTAACAACCACCACTGAAAAGGTATAAATAGTATACCATGTTTGTGGAACAAAATCAAGTTTATTTCACATATAAAATCAAATGCCGTCTACATCCCACAAGCTAAAGCATGGGGATTTGACGGGGAGTGTTAATTATTTCACATTGACATATAGTGACTCGACTTGATGTAAAAAAGTCTCATGATTTTTCAAAAAAAGCGGAAGAGAGGATAAGGTTAATTATTATAGCATTGTTCCGTCTTTTTTATATTTATGGGCAGAGAAATTCAATTGAATATCTGTCCTTCTGAACCTCGGAAGGTGCGGAATACGCGAAATAAAGAGGTGTTTTCAGCGTTTTCTGCGTCTTCAGTGTTTTCCGTGATTTCAGACAGAAGGGCGGGCGGGGAGACCTCGCCCCTACGTGGGAATTTCTCTATGACTATTGTGTAGACTCTGACGGTGAATTTTTTCTGCTTTTCTTGTAATACCAATTCTAATAAATAAAACTACATTTTGAGACTTTAATAAATCCAAATATAAGAGGCGCAATGAATTGCGCGACTACGAACGCGGTTTTTGTTAATGAGAAGTTATTATTTAGAAATGGTATAAATACATCGGTTTTGCTCCTTCTAAAAACGTACACAAAAAAGGCGTTTTTCGTTTCTGTGTACGTTTTGGTTTTTGGGGTTATGCCTGTCTGGGACTGGGTTTATCAGTGTGTACGAAACTTTTTGAAATTTTCTGTTTGGTACGTTTTTATTTTCTTGGTTTTGGTCGGTTTTTGGGTAGATGTTTTTTGGGTGACGGGTGTCGGTTTTTATTGTGAATGTGGGGTGTAGTCGGTTTCTGTTTTTCATAGTGATAGTATTATAACAGGTGTTAAGAGGGGATGAAAGGGATTGTGGAGATTGGAACAATATATTTCATGTATATTTCATGTATGTTTCAGTTTTTAGTTGTCAGTTGTCAGTATATGTCTGAACCAGGATTTTCAGGATTGGAGTTTGGTGTATTGTATTTCGTTTCATAGGAAGACGAGATACTGCGGTGTTGTTGGTGAATGGCATAAACTGGAAAGTTTGTGCTACGAAGAAGGGTGCTGAACCAGGATTTTCAGGATTTGTAGATTTTCAGGATTGGAGTTTGGTGTATTGTATTTCGTTTCATAGGAAGACGAGATACTGCGGTGTTGGTGAATGGCACAAACTGGAAAGTTTGTGCTACGAATAGGAATGTTGTGTAAACCGAGTAATCCATGATTCAGGCAGGAAGTAATCGGGGTTAGAAACCCCTTCTGCAAGATTACTACGCGATAATTGAATGGCTCTGTCAAGCAGGCTAAATATTTGAAATTCTGACCCTAATCTGATATACTTTAATTATCTGTTTTGGACATAGCAAAGTGTGTTAATCATCTTTCCAACATAAGAGCATGATGAGGGTAAATGTAGGTAGGAATAAACATGAACACGGATATATACTCCAATACAATCATCGTTGCAGATGCAACGAAGGTATTACCAAAGCTCGTTGCGGAAGGGAAGCAATATGATGTGATTATTGTGCACAATACATAGTTTTGACTTGGCAAACTTTGATTTGTAGTCTAATCGCCTTAAAGGCATCTACCGAAACTGGATGAAATTGCCTGCGTTACCTACTACACTTTTACGTATGGATTCTGTATGAACAAAGACCTTGAACAACTTATTATAGATTATGCTACAAAAGAACACACCGAAATCAGCGGCAGTCTTATCGAGAAATCGAAAGATAATCTGGTGTCTATACTGTTAGACCTTCTCACGATCTACTACAATGATGTTAACTCTTCTGCTGTGCGTGAGTTAGTTGTAGCAAAAGTAGCTGGATATCAGTCCAGATCAGAAAAGTTAGGTTACAACGGCTTTCGACAAAATGTACTTACCGGAGCAGTCGAACAATGTGAAATCAAACCTCGTAATTTTCGTACGAATTCCTCAGCAAAGAACCAGAGTAAATTGAATGGCGATGGTAATTTTGGCGATTACAGTTGGGCAAGGTTTCAAAGGCACCAAGAAGAAAACCCGAACATGTTAGTAGCAGGTTTTGTTGATGGTCGTCTCATTTATATATTCCAGTTTAGTTTTAATGAACGTACTTTCATATCCCGATTGCGTAAACGTCTTGAAGATGCCCTACCTAATGGGGATGTTAGTGGTAGATACCAACGAAATGCAAGTTTCACATTCAAGAATTATCAGGACGCAGCCAGTTTGGAAACAATTTATACTGCCCCGATGCAAATACTCACCAAAGTAAAGTCCTACATTACAGGTTCCGTATTCAATTATTTGGAGAAGGCAGCAGAATGAATAGAAATGACCAAAGTGTACTAAAAGACAACATGCTGGATAATAAGAAAATTACAGAAGATATACTTGGAGAGGGTAAACTTATTGAAGGGGATACCCTTAGCATACTAAATAAGATTGATGATAATGTTGTCAATGTCGGTGTTACTTCACCGCCATATAACAAGCAAGAAAAGCATAAAGGATGGCTTGTAAAGAATGTAGTATATGATACCTACAAAGATGCAGTACCTGAATCTGAGTATCAGCAGTACCAAGTCGATGTTCTGAATGAGATTTATCGTGTAACAGCGTCGGGTGGTTCGTTTTTCTATAATCACAAAATACGATGGGATAGAGGTAACATGTATCACCCTATGGATTGGTTGCGTAAAACAAAGTGGACGATAAAACAGGAAATAATATGGGATAGAATGATAGCGGGAAATATAAGAGGTTGGCGATTTTGGCAAGTAGAGGAACGTTTATATTGGTTGTATAAACCTATAGGGGACAAATTAATAGGCAAGGAATTGAAATCTTGCGATGCGAAGTTGACATCAATATGGCGTGGTGTGCCTGAAGATGGCAGAAAAAATCCTCATCCTGCTCCGTTCCCGCTCTGGTTGCCTGCCCGTGTGATTATCTCAATCTTAGGAACTGAGACACAGGGCATTGTGCTTGATCCTTACATTGGTAGCGGTACGACTGCTGTTGCAGCAAAACTATTAGGACACAAATACATAGGTATTGACAGAAGTGAAGCATATATAGAAATGGCTGGTAACAGATTGGATAATGCTCCAAGTGAAATGTTAAAAATCCGAGAGGAACTTGCCTTGCATCAGGTACAGGACACTTTTAAGAACCGTAAATCAAAAGGCAAGAATGTAGGTAAATATCGAAGCATTGATGATGAAAGTGAAGTTATACAATCGACGCTTTTTGATCAGTAAGTTTCGGAGAGGAATAAAATCTGAATTTGCTGATTTTGCAACTGGTCTGGGAATATGATTGAAAACAATATAATCCTTGTTCTTCACACAAATCTCAATTCTGTTGTAGGAGTAGATTAGTTTTGAATCCGATGGATATTAACTAATCCATCAACGAACCGCCTGCCACAGTAATAGACAGTCCTGTCAGATAAGCAGCTTCGTCCGAAGCGAGGAACGCTGCCATGTTCGCAACATCCGCACCTTCGGCGAGTCGTCCTAACGGGACGATTGCCTCTGATTGTCTTGTGAATTCGGCACGTTGTTCGTCTCCTGAGAGATTATCAGGCATTAATGCAGATGCCAAATGCGCTACACGTTCAGTGTCTACAAGGCTTGGACAGAGCGCGTTGACGTTGATATTATGAGGCGCGAGTTCGTGTGCAAGGGATTGTGTTAAACCGATGACAGCGAACTTTGAAGCACTATATGCTGCATAAGATGCTGCACCTTGTTTGCCTCGGACAGAGGATATGTTGATGATTTTACCACCGTTTCCCTGTGAGATAAGATGGCGTGCTACCGCTTGACAGCAGAGAAATACCCCTTTCACATTGACACGCTGCACACGATCCCAATCTTCTTCTGTAAGGTCAACGACAGGTACGCGATCCTTCCCCGCTTTTGTTCCCGCATTGTTAACGAGGATGTCTATTTTTCCGAAATGAGAAACGGTTCTGTCTATCATTTCGGTAACCTGTTTTGCATCTGAAACATCAGCAACAACACTTATGGCACGTTGGTTCATCGCTTTGATTTCGATAACGAGATCCGGTAATCCATTCCATTCCGTGTTGTCTGATGCATAAGGGTGCTCGGTGATGTCGTTAACAGCAACATCTGCACCCTCCATTGCTAAACGGATGGCAATAGCACGTCCAATACCGTTCTTTCCACCCGCACCTGTCACCAACGCGACCTTACCATTTAGATTATACACTGTGAAGGTTTTCCTTTGTCACTCACATTTTGGTTGGAGAGATTATGTTTATGACAAATGAATCAGGACAATCAATTACTGTTTAATAGCACCCCATGTTAATGCGAGTTTTCCTGAAGGTTCCACATCCAGAAATTCTCTATCAAAAGTGAGATCACCGAATGCAAGCGGATCCCATGCGTTACCAGGTATCCATCCGATCTGATGTTCACGGCTTCCGTTTTCGCAATCGTTCATGTGAAAACTGAGTCCGATAGTTAGTCCATCTTTGGCTTTAAAGTCCATTCCTTTATTTGCGTTACCTGGGTTTGGACCGCGTGGTGCTGTTGGATCCAGTGCCACTTCGTAGATGTAATCGTTTCCATCTACAACAAGTTTCCATTCGGTGTTGTCCTTTGATGCTGCGGCAGAAAGGTCTTCTCCATTTGCTCCAAGTGTCCATTGAACGAGTGAATCTCTTATGACATCGTTGTCAAAATCAAACATAAATTCAACGCTATCATCTTCCCACCATTTACTGTTCGCTGGATTGATGTCTTGGAGTTTGTCATCGGTAATTTCAACAAGAAAATAGATGCGTGTGGGGTCTGCTGAACTCCATGCTACGCGCCCTTGACCGCTAAAATCCTTTGCTGGAGGAAGTTGTGCTCCAGCATCTTTAAGTTGGTCAAAATCGACTATTTCAGCGCGTTCCCATTCGCTTATATCACCGTCTATTTTAATGTTAGAAATCTGTTTTGCGATATATTCCTTATCACGTTTGGCTGCGAAAGTTAAATCCACTATACAGACTATCATCACAAGACTTATAAGGGCTGCAACAGCCTTAATATTGATACCAGATTTGATATAGTTTTTCATGTTAGTAATCCTTTTGATTAATAGGTTGGGTGTTTGTGCAACATTACCAATAGTCTATCCTTTCAATATTTTTCTAAGAATTAGGAATGCTCCTCCAACGATAATGATAATAATTGATATGTAAATTGCAAATCCAAAAATAGCCTCCATAATTTCAACTATAATTGAAAGACAAACTACAACAATTATTATTCCTATAATAGTGAAAAGTACTTTTTTCATAATTTGTTAGTAGAAAAAGTAGAATGAAGAGGATGTAAACGACAATATGTTGATATTTCAACAAAGTTTAGGGTGAGAGGAAATTCACCCTAAACTTGAGATAGGGATGAATGTATGGGTTTAGGTTATCTGATACGCTATTTTTTTAGACTACCCCAAGTGACGGCAATTTTGTCTTTGGGATCAACAGCGAGTCCGCTTTCCAGACCATCATTCATGAGAGATTTTATATCTCCCTCGCTTAACACGGTATTGAAGATGGCGAATTCGTCAATAAGACCTTGCCACTGTCTGCTTCCACCCCAGTCACCAATTCTACCGGGGTCAAGGACACCGGGGTTACCACCCCAATCGTTTTCGGCATCAAGTTCACCGTTGATATAAAAGCGAATTTTCTTTTCCTTCGCGCTGTATGCTGTGGCGATATGAATCCACTTGTTCATTTGATCACCAGTTATTGCAAACTTGGCGAATGTATCATTTCCACCAGGGTTGGTGTGAATGGAGAACTCTACTCTTTTGTCAGGGTGTAGTTGATAATGGATATCACCAGCTTTCCAGCCGTTGACATTGAAGAAAACGCGCCACTGTCCATCTCTTCCAGTAGATTTTACCCAGTGTGTAAACGTGATTTCTTCAAACGAACCCATTCTTTTGGTAATGTTAACCCATTCGTTTGTTCCGTTTAGTTCAATCGCTTGTCCGATCATACCCTCAACATACTTTCCGCCTTGAGGTTCACCATCAAAACCATTTACGGAGATGTCTTTAGCATCACCATCAAATAACCACGCTGCAACAATCGTATCTTCTGAAATTTCTGCGAAACTGGGTATGCTGATACTCAATATCAGCAGTATACTCAAAGCAAATATTATAACTCTAAACAAAATCTACCTCCCGTGAATTACCTACAAATTAACTGAACAGTAGTTAATTATTATGTTCACTTATTACTTGTGTCTATATTGCTAAATCAATATAGGTGTTAATTTATCACGTTAATAGACTAAAAGGCAACTAAATTGTGTCACAGTGCATTAAGTTTGGACTTAGTTTATATGGATCGATGTTTTGCAACACCGCGCGGATTCGCAAATGCATCTATCCACAGGTTACACCACTCCTCGTGGTCATTAAGAACAGTATCAGGATTCTTACGGCTGCGTACGACAAAATCTGGATGTGCTGTTCTGCCTGTATGATGCCCTGTTGTTTGAAAACGTAGGTCTAATGACCAACGACACCTGTCGGATTTATTCGGTTGCGAACGGTGTGGTGTAAAACGACTCAGTAGGATGACATCCCCACGATGACATTCGAGCATCATCGGTTCAAAATCCGGCATCAGATCTGGTACAATCATGGTACCACCCTCTTTCTGATGTGTGAGGTATCCGATGTCTTCAGTAACGCCTGGTAATGCCTCAAGGCATCCCATTTCGATCGTGCTATCACCTAACGGCAGCCAACACGTGACGACATTTGAACCTTCAGCCTCTTCCATCATAACGCCAGCGTCTTGGTGCCACGGTACACCACCTGCCCAACTTGCATTTCCGTCAACTACTGGTGGTTTTGCGCGCACATGTTGGATAGGGTTGCAGGTTATTTCAGGACCGACAATTCCTTCGATAACATCCAACAGATTGGCGTTTTTCATGAACTCAAATATGGCTTTGCCGCGATAGTGCATTATATCCATTCCACTACCGATTTCTCCGGATTGTGCAAGGAGTTTTCCGAAACGTTTATCAAAAGGTTCGTCTTCATACAGGTTTTCTATCTTTCCTTGTTCAAGGAGATCGTCTGCCCGTTCTGAAATCCAATCCTCAATTTCGTCAATAACTGGTTGGGTGTCTTCATCAGTCAATGCGTTTTTGACGATTAGAACACCTTGTGTTCGATAGGTATCTTTCTGTTCCTGTGTCAGTTTCATAAACATTCTCCTAAATGATGCTCTTTAGCGTTTATAATAACATTAACACAAGTGATAGACAAGAGAAATCAAGGTTGTTAGTTTTAAAATTGGCAAATAAACTGAAGTATGGTAGGCTTTAACAGAATTAAGAAAACGAATGCTCAAGAGGAAATTTGTATGCTAAACCGGACTGCCCTTACTTTCATTTGTTGCACTTTCTTGTTCATATTACTTGTCTGTAACGGGTACACTGCTGAAATTCAGTTTGTGGATGTCACCGAAGAAGCAGGTATTCACTTCAAACATGCTGGTGGTATTGATCATCGCGTAGTTCCTGCACTGGTTGGTTCAGGAGCAGCGTGGCGCGATTACGATAATAATGGAACGCTTGATCTTTATATTGTCAACAGTGCTTTGGTGAGACCTGAACCAAATACAATCCTGCCTAAAAACAGACTCTATCGAAATAATGGTGATGGAACATTTACCGATGTGACAGACATTGCGAATGTAGGTGATACAGGATGGGGAATGGGATGTGCATTCGCAGATTATGACAACGATGGTGATGCTGATCTGTATGTTTCAAACTATAAGGCAAACGTTTTCTATTTGAACAAGGGAGATGGGACATTCAAGCGATATACGTCGGGAGCAGGGGGTATTGGACATACAGGTTTTGGTTCAGGTATTGCGTGGGGTGATTTTGACGCAGATGGTTATCTCGAGCTATACTTAGGCAACTATATTGAATATAGTAAAGTACCACAAGGAGATGAAGTCTTCTTTCCTTACGATTTCTTTGGACAAGCAAATGTCTGCTATCTGAATAAGGCTGATGGTAGTTTCATTGATGTGAGTGATGCTTCTAAGGTAAATGGTGGGTTTCATCTAACGCTCGGAGTTGCAGCAGCAGACTACGACTCTGATGGGGACTTAGATGTATATCTTGCGAACGATTCGGATCAGAATATTCTCTATCGAAATGATGGTGAAATGACATTTACAAATACAAACCAGCCTGATGCAAGAAGTCGTACAGGTGACATTCGCGGCGGAATGGGTATTGCATGGGGAGATTATGACAATGATGGTGCTTTGGACCTGTTTGTTACAAATTGGCTTGATGAAAACAATGTTCTCTACCGCAATAATGGAGATGGCACTTTCACTGATGTTTCTGCACAAAGTGGTGTTTTTGAATCTGGACTTGGAAAAACATGTTGGGGGACAGTGTTTTTTGATATGGATAACGATATGGATTTAGACCTGTTTTTTTTAGCTGGACATATTGATCCTGCTTCGTGGGAGAATCATGGTCAACCAGATGTACTACTCCGTAATAACGGAGATGGCACTTTCACTGATGTTTCTGAACAAGTAGGACTGCGGCAATTGGAATCACCAGGTGTCGGTAGAGGCGTTGCCGCTGGAGATTACGATGCTGATGGCGATATAGACTTGTTGATTGTCAATGCTGGTGAGAAACCGATGTTACTCCGCAATGATGGTGGAAACAGTCAGAATTGGCTTTTATCCGTACTGTGGGTGTAGTAAGCAACCGAGATGGGATTGGTGCGCGGATCAAGGTTATCACTGGTGACATCCATCAAATTCGTGAAGTTTCTGCGGGGAGTAGTTATCTATCACAGAACAGTCCAGAGGTAGAATTTGGTCTTGGGAAGCATGACAAAGTGGATAAAGTTATTATTCAATGGTCTAGCGGTACTATACAAACGCTCACGAATGTTGACGCAAATCAAAGGTTGATTGTGTCTGAGAAGGCGGAGTAAGGTCGTATATCCGTAAACTTTCTTAGTTATTGGAATTAAAAGTATTGACATTTTTGACGAAATTTTATATGATTTCTCTCACAATTGACGAATAGTTTAATAATTAGATTTCAACAAATTTTCTTAAACTACTACTTGTATAAGGAGACATGATGCAACGAAAATTATCTGATATTTCTCAGAATAGCGTTTAACCTAATAGCCATCAACCTTTAGCATGTAAAACGCTATGAAAATGCGTTTTGTTTTAAATTTTTCTTGACTTTTAGTGCATGAGATACCATCCTAAATGGTAAAAGTTCACC
>JAJDWI010000165.1 GCA_022825665.1 Candidatus Poribacteria bacterium | reverse complement strand
ACTATTATCTAAACAACTCATTATATCTCAGGAGGAAAAAACCGACCGAGTAAATCCTGAGGAACAAGAAAAACTAACGAAAGAAATAGTTGAATTTGGAACTCGTATCAACAAAAAAACGAACCCATTCATCAAAACAATATATAATATATTAGACGAAACCGAAAAACAAAAAAAATAAAAAATTTCTATGCTCGCAAAAACACCTCTAAACCCATACAGTGACTATCCTAAGAGCCAATTTAGCAATAATACCACGATAATACCAAATGGTATTATTTGGTATTATTTATTTTCGTCCAAATAGGAGGACAAACCAATGATGTTACAAGAAAAACACAAAGAATTTGCTGTCAAATCATTACGATACACCTTTCGCCTCTCCGAGGCTTTAGCAAGGTATATTTCAGCACCAGCGGTGCGAAAGGTGTGTAGAACATAATAATGCTAAAACCCAAAGCACCAGCGGTGCGAAAGGTGTATCGTCTAAAATTCGTCGGATAAGCAACTACCACAAGAGACATGTTCTTAAATTGACGCTAATGGTGCGGTTTCCTAACCGCACTGGAGTTTCCCTAAAATTATCGATCTTATAAATTAATCTTCATCAGGCATTCATACCTTTGATTTGGTGTGCCGTCCACCTGAGAGATGTTTACGGCAAACGGAGTGTGCCTACTACTTTGCACCGATGCAATTCAAACCTAACTATTAGTCCAACTCGTCAACTATCAATTTATAAAACTAAATAACCCTACGCTCCTGACCTAAAACTTGACAAAGAATTCATAATTCCGTAAAATTTGGAAAAATACATTGTACATAACGGCAGATATTTTTGATCCAATTAACTCGTTAGAACAACCCTAAATAAGGAGTATATGGATATGTATTATGCTATGAAACCTAAGAAACACGCACGTATAGGAATGTTCCATCTTGAAGAAGCAGTTTTAGATGTTTTGTTGGCAGCAAAAAATAAGGGTGAATGTATAGGTGTGGCAGAAATCAGTAAACGGAGTGGTATTTATCGTAGTTTAGAAAATGAGAATTCAGCATTAAACGATTCTATTGTTCGCGGTCTTCTTATCAAATTAATTTGTGAAGACCGAATAGAAGAGTGTAAAAAACCTAACAATCAGAGGGGTTGGCAAATCACAGAAAGAGAATTCTTAGATAGGAAGGACGAAATAGACGAGTAAAACTATATTATTTCAAACTTAGGCGTATATCAACTTGATAGGGTTTTGCATTTGTCAATTTCTGATGAGTATCTGGTAATTTGGCAAGTTCGTTCTTTGTATGCGTCTGAATGTCTGTCAGAGTTGGAAAGGAATAGACTAATTTTCCGTTCTTGATTATGGGTATTAGAAGCGGTTCTCCTTCGGATACGGGTTCATCCCACAGGAATACACTGTCTTTACTATAGAGTCCTTTAATATCGGTATGACGATATATCTGTTTTTTTCCTGGAACAGTTGCTTTAGCAGGTTCATCAAGCGTTTGTTTTCCAACAGGAGTACCGTCGCGTTCAACTAACTTAAAAACACCACCCAGAGCGGAGGCACTTCTATCATCGGTCTTAGTGATGTCACCTGTGGCGAGACGTGTTCCAACGCCAAATCCGTCAATCGGTGCCATATTCTCAAGTAAATTGAAAATCTCAAATTCATCAAGTTCATGACTTGCGATGATCTGCACATAGTTGAGTCCCTCATCATTGAGTATACTTCTAACTTTCTTACTGAGTGTTAAGAGATCTCCGCTATCTAATCTTACTGCTCGTAATTTTGCTCCACGTGTTTCCATCTCATGTGCAACAATGCAGGCATTTCTTGCCCCATGTAATGTATCATTGGTATCGATCAGAAGTGTAGTGTTGTGCGGGAATGCGTTAGCGTAATCTCGGAATGCATCAACTTCTGTTTCCCGTTCTAAGACAAATTTATGAGCCATTGTGCCGACGTAAGGGATATCAAAATGCTTACCAGCAAGTACAAGAGATGTACCACTCGCTCCACCGATGAATGCAGCACGTGCCGCGAGAATTCCTGCATCTCTGCCGTGTGCGCGTCTTGCGCCAAAATCAAAGACAGGTTTTCCTCTTGCTGCATGAACAATACGTGATGCTTTTGTAGCAATCAGTGTTTGGAAATTCATCACGCAGAGAAGATAGGTCTCAAATAGTTGGACATCACGTGACCGACCCGTCACATTGATAATAGGTTCATCCGGAAAAACAGGTGTTCCTTCTGGTACTGCATAGATTGAACCATCAAATTCAAATTCTCTCAACGATTCGAGATAGTCTTTGTCCAATTCACCGTTTTCCGCCAACCAATTGAGTATATCATCATCAAAATGTAAATTTTGAATGAAATGGATAACCTGTTCCAATCCAGCTGTAACGAGATATTGTCCTTGCGGGATTTTGCGGACATAATAGTTTGAGGTGGTAACAGCATTATTCTGGGATTTAAAATCAGCTTGACCCATCGTAAGTTGATAGTAGTCCAAAAAAAGAGCCATATCGGTTTCTGTTAATAGGGCGGATTGAGGGGCACTTTGTTTAGAGGAATCTGGTTTGATATTCATGAATGTGGGATGCTGTCTTATTTACGGCTTTTGAATTATCTCAATCAACTGATTAACCGATATATCCTGTAGAGATTGTGTCTGTCCGTTGTTCCAAATTACCTGTAACGTCTTTACTTGCGTGGATTTTCCTACTCCAAATTCAGCAATGAAACTGTTAGCAGACATATAACTTTCTCCTGCATATATTTCTTTTAATTGTGTGATACCTTCATTTAAAAGCAGTATTTTCGCACCGACTGCATTTGTGTTCGGAGACAATCCTACTAACTTTACGTGCAGCCAATTATTGTTATTGCTAAGGTTATTACGTAATAGGGTAGGTTTATCATAGTTGTTAAGGATAAAAATGTCTACATCTCCATCGTTGTCGTAGTCTCCGAAGGCTGCACCGCGACTAACTCGCGCAGGAAGATTTGTAATACCTGAACTATTACTAACATCGTAGAAGGTTCCATCTCCTTCATTTCGAAACAACTGGTCATTCTGTGGAATAAGCAGCTCAGGTTGATCCAGATGTTGGAAAGTACTTCCATTTGCTACAAAGATATCTAAATCACCGTCGTTGTCGTAATCAAATAGAGATGTTCCCCAACCAATTTCCTTAATGCTGATTTCTGCAAGCATTGCTGAATAGGATTCATCTACGAAGCGTATATGTTCTGGCTCGTTAGTATCTGCTATACTCTCTTTCAACAGGTTTCTGTATAGGACATTTTCTTGTTCAATCCAGTGACTGATAAACAGGTCAATATCACCATCAGCATCGTAATCTCCAGCAGTAATACCCATGGAGCCACGAAAATCTGCTGCCCATGATTCGGCACTGACATCGGTGAAAGTAACATTACCTTCGTTGCGATAAATGTGGTTATCAGAAGTATCATTTGCAACATAAAGGTCTAAATCGTTATCATTGTCAAAGTCGGAGAAAATTGCCTGCATACTCCTTCCACCTAATGCGGAAACACCTGCTGTTTCGGTTACGTCGGTAAACGTTCCATCACCATTGTTTCGGTATAAGACGTTATCTTGTGGTTGAAAAACGGTAGGATTAAGGGCATTTGGGACTAATATTCCAGATTGTTTGGATTCTGCTTTCATTTGTTCAAACTTCTCAAGATCATAGTCAACATAGTTACAAACATAGAGGTCCAGATCGTTGTCTCCATCACAATCGGCAAATGCGGCACCAGTACTCCATAAGGGGCATTCCACCCCAGCAGTTTTTGTTACATTCGTAAAAGTGCTATCGCCATTATTGCGGTATAGCACATTTTCACCGTAGTTAGTCACATATATATCAATGTTTCCGTCCCCATTGTAATCAGCAAAAACACATCCCATGCCGTATCCTGAATCTCCGACCTTCGCTGATAGCGTGATGTCGGTAAAAGTGCCATTTCCGTTGTTTCTATAGAGTACATTGGTAGATGAAGTATTGGATTTATTTGATAGCTTATCTTTGAATGCACCAGGTATATTTACAATATAGAGATCAAGATCACCGTCGTTATCTATATCAGCAAATCCTGCACCAGACCCCATATCTTCTGGCAGTAAACTGGTGCGAGTGCCATTTGAATGCTGAAATCGTATACCTGCTTCATGTGTCACATCAACAAAAGTTGTAGCGTGTGCAATCATCGCTGTCAGGACAACTAAAAGCATACAAAAACACATTACATATTTAGACCTGTATAGTCCTAAATACGCGCCTTCTACTGATTGATTTGTAGATGTTCTCATGTTTTTAGGAAGTTTGTAAAGATGTTTCGGTTTAGAAACCGTTCATCATTCAATATATTTAGGTGGAGGGGAATAGTGGTTTTGATACCTTCAATTTTAAATTCGGAAAGGGCACGTTTTAGACGGGCAATTGCTTCGTCCCTGTCTCTACCGGTAGCGATTAATTTAGCAACGAGTGAATCATAATGTGGAGGGACAGTATAGCCTGTATAGGCATATCCGTCAACACGAATACCGATTCCTCCTGGAGCTTGATAGTCTGTAACTAAACCAGGTGAAGGCAGGAATTGATTTGCGGGGTCTTCAGCATTGATACGACATTCAATAGAATGTCCATTGATGTGTATATCTGATTGGCTGTATCCAAGTTCCTCTCCCATAGCTAAACGAATCTGTTCCTTGATTAAATCAACACCTGTGATACTCTCAGTGATGGTATGTTCTACCTGAATACGTGTGTTCATCTCAAGAAAATAGAAATTTTCGTCTTTGTCCACAACAAACTCTATTGTTCCAGCATTTGAATAACCGATTGCCTTTGCTGCTTTAACTGCTGCTTTACAGATTTCATTACGAAGTTTAAGTGGAATAGATGCAGCAGGTGCTTCCTCAAGGAGTTTTTGTTGTTTACGTTGAATTGAACATTCACGTTCACCGAAGTGGACAACGTTACCGTGCATATCACCCAAAACTTGGACTTCAATATGCCGTGCTTCTTCAATCCATTTTTCGATATAGACATCCGCATTACCGAAGGCAGCTTCGCTTTCTGCTTTTGCAGTATGAAAAAGGTTGAACAGACTGGGACGGTTGTAAGCAATACGAATTCCCCGTCCACCTCCACCTGCAGATGCTTTGATTCCAACCGGATATCCGATTTTATCGGCAAGTTCAGCAGCTTCTTCAACGGTCTCAACAGTTGCCCTTTTATCCTTTTTTCTTTTTCTGCTCTGACTACCGGGTACGAGTTTCAAACCTGCCTTTGCTACTGTCTCAAGTGCGCGAACTTTATCACCCATTGTAGTGAGATCAGAGATAGATGGACCAATGAATTTAATTTGATGTGCTTCACAGATTTCAGCGAATTGTGCATCTTCAGCAAGAAATCCCGCACCTGGATGAATTGCATCTACATTGGCAATGTCAGCGACAGTTGTTATGTTTGCGTATTTTAGATAACTGTCAGTGGATGGTGGCGGACCAATGCAGTATGCTTCATCAGCGTATTCGACATGTAGTGCGTCTTTGTCTGCAGTGGAATAAACAGCAACAGACTTAATATCCATGTCCTTACAGGCACGAATGATTCGGATAGCAATCTCACCACGGTTTGCAATCAGTATTTTTTGAAACATATTCTTAGTTTTGCCTCACACGAAAGAGCGGCTGGTTGTATTCAACAGCCTGACCATCCTCAACAAGGATTTCAAGTATTTCACAGTCAAAAGGTGCTTCAACATCATTGAAGGTTTTCATGACTTCAAGAGTAGCCAAGGAAGTTCCAGATGTAACAGAGTCACCTACCTCAATAAATGGTGGTTCATCGGGAGCAGGTGACCGATAGAAACGTGCTGGCATTGGTGAACGTATAATGTCGTCACCTGTTTCGTTCTCAGTTACAAGTGTAGGTGCGGCAGTGGGAGCAGTAATAGCGGGTGCTGTTGCTACGGGATGAACAGTTGCCCGTGATATTTCTATTTCAACTTCACCATCTCGAATCCGCGCACTTGCTAAGTCTGCTTGTTCAGCAACGGCAATGAGTTGTTCAAGACGTTCAATGATAGGATCCGAATTCACTTCTGTATCCGCAGCAGAGTCCCGGTTTCTACTCTTATCATTTTTCTTCATGTTTTAAACCCTTTCAACGTATTTACCATTCCGTGTGTCTACTTTAATTGTGGTATCATTTTTTACAAAGAGCGGAACGTTTACAACGGCTCCAGTCTCTAATTTTGCAGGTTTTGTGCCACCACTAACGGTATCTCCGCGTAAGCCTGGGTCAGTTTCTACTATTTTTAGTTCAACGAATGTTGGTAATTCCACCGCAAGCGGTGTAGAACCATCCATTTTGACCGTCACATTTTCACCTTCTTTTAAGTATTTAACATCTTCACCAATTAATGTTTCAGGTAGTGGATGCTGATCAAATGTTTCGTTATCCATGAACCATAACATGTCCCCTTCACTATAGAGAAACTGCATCTCTTGATCGGTGAGACGTACGGTTTCAATTGTTTCGTTTGCGCGAAATGTTCGATCAAGAACAGCACCATCTCGAATTCTCTTTATTTTAGTTCGAGCGAATGCTCCTCCTTTACCGGGTTTCACATGCTCACAGTCTACGACTGTATAGATAATATCGTCAATTCGTATAACTAATCCGTTTCGTAAGTCGTTTAATACTGCCATTCATTTTCCTTTCTACAATAACAATATATATGTTAATCCATAATATCAATATGTTAATTATGTGTTATAATAACTTTAAAGCTAATCTCAATGCTTCACTTCTGTGGCTGATTCGGTTTTTAATTCCATCTCCTAATTCCGCAAAAGATTTGTTATATCCGTTAGGCACAAAAATTGGGTCATATCCAAAGCCGCTATCTCCTGCTGGTGCATGCGTTATGTGTCCCTCACATTTTCCTACGACTACTTGTACACGGTCGGTTATATAGCTTTGCAGTTGATTCTTCATATTGTCTTTCTGTTCACTTTCATCCGAAATTGGTTCTGCAATAGCAATTGCAGCTACAAAACGTGCTTTTCGATTGACCTTCCCGTGTAAAGCCTTTAACATTTTCTGAATACGAATTGCATCGGTAGCATTTTCACCTGCCCATCGTTTTGAGTGAACGCCTGGTGCCCCATTGAGTTCATCTACTTCTATGCCAGCATCATCAGCAAGTGTACGAAATCCTGTATAATCTGCAATGACCGTAGCCTTTTTCGCAGCGTTTTCTTCGTATGTTTCACCATCCTCAATTACCTCTGGAGCATTCGGAAAATCCTGAAGAGAAAGAAGTTGAATATTCTGATGTTGTCTGTTTGTGTTGAGCATTGACGTAAGCTCATTCACTTTTCCAAGGTTACGAGTTGCTAAAACTAACTTCATCAAGATTCTCAAGCATTATTCGGTTCTGTAATCGTATGAGTTGTTCAATTCCGCTTACAGATAAGTCAAGTAATTGATCGGTTTCTTCACGAGAAAATGGATTATGTTCAGCAGTGCCTTGTATCTCAATGAACTTACCACTTCCTGTCATGATGACATTCATATCTACATCGGCAGCAGAATCTTCAGTATAGCAGAGATCAAGCATGGGTGTGCCATCAATTATACCGACACTTGTCGCAGCGATATTGTCAACTATTGGCAGTTCTTCTATCGTTTGTTGGTCCTGTAGATATTTACATGCATCCCAAAGTGCTATAAATGCCCCTGTGATTGCAGCAGTACGTGTGCCACCATCAGCTTGTATGACATCACAGTCCACCCAGATTGTCCTTTCACCTAACGTGTCAAGGTCAACAGCAGCACGAAGCGATCTACCGATTAATCTTTGTATTTCCTGAGTTCGTCCACCAAGTCTTCCCTGCGAAGATTCTCGTTGCATACGTTCGGATGTAGAACGTGGAAGCATAGAGTACTCTGCTGTTACCCATCCTCTATTTCTAATGTTCTGGTAACGCATAAATCGTGGTTGTCGTTCTTCTACTGATGCTGTGCAGATAACCTTCGTATCTCCAGTGGTTATTAGAACGGCACCCTCAGGGTGTTTAATGTAGTTCCGTTTAATTGTAGTAGGACGCATCTCATCTGTTTTTCGTCCATCTTCTCTAATCATGTAATCCTCTTGTAGATAATATCTTTATAGTAAAATTCGTAATTACTTGGACACTTTGGTAGGTTCGGTATCCTAACCAAACATCAGTAAAAGTGCGGTTAGATGAAGATTAATTTATTCTTTCGGTAATATTAATGTCCTCAAACCTGTAGGCGTGCTTTGTAAGCGCGCTGGACTTCAATAGTAAATTACCGAATCTATTTCTTAATCTTCATGAAACCGCACCTACCAGGGAGTGTGAATATATTTTTGGATTTCATTATAAAAATAAAACCAATGAAAATAGGTTGTTGGATTGCAGGAATATAACGAGGCTACACTTGTGGGTTTCACTCGTTCAAAAAATCCTACAAAATTGAGTATAAAGCTATAAATCCTTTAGGAAATCCAACGCTTTTGTATAACTTTTCCGTTGAAGATAATGCATCAACATCTTCGGAGCGGTGGACTCAATGTCTATAGATAACTGATTAATACTTAGAAGTTGCTCCGTAATGTCTTCACCGGTGGCAATACGGTTCATCATCTTTTCTAATGTGTTCTTAAGTTCAGAAGTTTGTTGTGTTGTCATTGTTTTCCATTCTCTTCTGGATTGATGGGTGGAAGTTCACTAACGGCTTTGCATGTTCGTAACCCAACGTTTTTTCCGTATTCGTCATAACCTTTCCAAGAATACGGGTCAACCCCTGATACAGGAATGACGCATCTGCGATCAGCACTGGCAGGACGTTCACCTTCCCTAATTGACCATGGAAGTAGTGACCATGAGTTGCAATAGTGATTTACAAGGACACGTCTGAATGTATTTCCGCGATTTTTGCGTGAACGGTGTAGAAGATAACCGTTGAAGAAAACGAGTGCTCCTGTTTCGACTTCAACAGGTACTTCTGGAGAACCGTCAAATCCATAACTTTCCTGAGCAAAATCGAATTCATCGGGATTTTCGTGGTCACGCTGCGGATATAGATAACCTTGCCGATGTGAACCCGGAAGTACCCACAGACAACCATTTTCAACATTTGCATCGTCCATAGCGATCCACGCACCGATTAGAGAGCGATCACGCGTGGGAATATAGATTTCATCCTGATGCCACGCCTGTCCTTGAAAATTTGGGGGTTTGACAAATAGCATTGACTGCATACACTTGACACTACCATCCCAATGCGGAAGGTGGGCAGCGGTAATTTGACTTAGAATCCCACAGATTTTAGGGTGTTTGACATACTTCTCAATCGTATCACTAATGAAATGAGGTTGGTGAATACAAAGTATCCTACCAATTGCGTCATCATCAGTGACGTTATCTGGGAGTGGTTTGAGACTGTCACACTCATATTTCCCACGAGCAAGCGATACAGTATCATTTCTAAGTTCGTCAATTTCGCTTTTGGATAGTAAGTTAGGAACGACAAGGTATCCATTATCTATAAAAAATTGGCATTCCTTATCAGATACGATTTTTGGAACATCAATTCGTTCTGTTGTTTCAGGACCCATTTGTTTACATTATCCTCCTGCATTTCAGGCTATTCAAGGTGTTGATTACGTCATTATATCCGATTCGCGAGAAACATCTCAGTGATTGCCAGTGCAAAAACGGCTAACAAAAGATAGGTTGACAGGCTCTGGTTTCTCTCAACATCTTCTTCATATTTTTTGATAACTTCATCTGTAAGCTCAGTCGGAGTCCGGTCTGTTTCAGTAGTACCAATGAGCATACTGGTCAGCTCTTCTGGATTGCGAGGTGTTAGGTCTGATTCCACAGTATCAACATTTACAACGAAATATTGTGGTTTTTCTCCAGATTTGTGAACAGAATATATTCCTGGGTTTTCACTATTTTCATAAAACAGATTTCCTTGTTCATTTAACTTAAATCGGGTTTCTTTGCGATCAGGGTCGAATACTGCAACCTCTTTCCCAGCACTTTCCTGTGTTCCACTGTATTCTATACCATCTCCAACACGGTAATCAGGTATTTGTCCCGCTTGCTTCAGGGCAAGATATTTGATTGTTTCATGTAGAAACGGTAGGTAGACACCGTGTATTGGCAAGTCATTCCATTCACGGTCTATAGAGGATGTATAACAGAGGACTCGTCCATTACCGTATATTTTTTCTACGATTGCGGGGTTTCCATCATCAAAAGAAGCAAGGACTGTTGCATCAGTAACAGGAGCAGATTGATAAAATCGGTAAAAACGTCCCTTCGCAAAATCACCATGATTTGGATTGCTAAATGGCATGAAAATAGGGTGACGATAATCAACACTTGCAATTACTTGAAACGTTTCCTTACCGATTGCATCACCCGTTGCTTGTGTTAAGGTACAAGGTAATAGTGGATTCTCCGATTCCCCTAACTGTTGTTGATATACGTCTGTGTTTACCTGATCTCCAACCGTGATAATTAATCCACCACCGCCATTCACATAGGTTTTTAATCTATCTGCTTCAGTTGCTGATATGCTGCTAACATTTGCAAGGATTAGCACATCGTATCGCTTTATCGCAGTATCCGATGGAAAAGTAGTGGATTCTGTGTAATCAATAGGTGCACCATCTGTCCCTGTGTTCTTTAAAGCTCTTGTGAGAAAGAAGGTTTCGTCATAAATATCATTCCTATTGCTTTCACCATTCACACAGTGTACCTTGATAGACTTCATGCTCTGAACAGTGAAATAATGACGGTTATCAATTTCCAAAGCATCAGACTCAATTTCAACCCAACCAGTATGTGCAGACTCTGTTTGTAAATCTATTTTTACATTAAAGGAAGCATCAGAACTGTCATTCGGTTCAATATCCAATTGAGACGTTTCAACTCTCCTGTCATCAATATAAAGACTTACAGGAAGGTTTTCTACTCGTTCGGTGCTGAAGTTGTGGACGCGTGCTACCAATTCGGTGTTTTTTTGTTCAAGCAGAATAACAGGAGGGACGTTAATAGCTGTAATTGCGCGATTATCAGGTTGCTCTTTGGAAACATCAATAAATTCGATGTCTACATCGGGACTAAGCCTATCGGTAGCCAAGAAGTTTTCCCAGCCACTTTTCTGCAAATCAGCTACAAGATAAATCTGTTTTTGACCTACTGAAATAGACTTTAATATTTCATCAGCAGTTTGAATTGCGTCAAGATAATCTGTGGTATAGTTTGTAAGTTCTGCATTTTCTATTGCTGTTCTGATATGTTGATGTTCTGAGTCAATAGGTAAAATTTTCCGGACCTTGTCTGCTGATAGTATCAGCGCGACAGCATCTGCACTATCTAATCTATCAAGACGGTTGATTGCTTCTTTTTTTGCGTTATTAAATATCTCTTCATATTGCATACTGTAAGAGGTATCCAAAATAATAACAGCATTTCTGATACCACCTAATTCAGGAGTCGTTGTAATATCTTGTGCAAAAAAAGGGCGTGCAAATGCAAGACCAAGCAGTATCAACATCAAGATACGCATAAGCAGTAGAAGAAGCCGTTTCAACTTATGACGCTGCACATTGGTTTGATGCGACATCTGAATGAAACGAACAGTGCTAAAAACAAGTCTACGTGCCCGTTCTCTGTTAAGTAAGTGTATAATCAACGGGATAGATGCACCAATAGCACCTGCAATTGCAAATGCACCTGCTAAAAAACTCAGTGGCATATTTTCTCCTTCTTGCTATGCATGTAGTATAAACAAGAATACTCCCTATAAAAATCCCTGCCGTTTTGCGAGGTATGCTGAGAGTGCTCTGTCAATCGGGGTTGATGTATTGATGAGATTATAGTCAATATCCGATTGATTTAAAGTAGTCCTATAGTGGTTAATGAAATCATTAAAATTGCTGAGATAACTGTCTCGAATGACTTGTGGCGTAGTGATTATTTCTTGGTCACTTTCTGCATCAACAAATCGGATGAGCCGTTCAAACTCAAAATCTACTTCTTGTTGAGATAGAATATGAAAGACGATTACTTCGTGTCCATCATACCGAAGGTGTTCAAGTCCATCTATCACCTCGTCTGGATTATCATCGTAAAGGTCAGAAATCAGTATTACTAATCCACGTTTCGTCAACCGTTCTGCGATTTGGTGTAACGGTTCACCGATTCGGGTTTCCTTTTCCGTTTGTATATTCTCCAATGTTAGTAGGATAGAATGCATATGTGATGCACTACTACGTGCTGGTAAATACTGATGTACCTTCTCATCAAAATATGCGAATCCGACAGCATCTTTTTGTTTTGCCATGAAATAGGAAAGTGAAGCAATAAGAAAACATGCATAGCGAAGTTTTGATAAGGGACCGGTATCACCCGATGTATCGGTTTCTTGAGATTCATTTATTTCGTCTAAGTCTTCGGGAGCGGGATGTGCCATTGACTGACTTGTATCCAGTAGGAGATAGCAGTTTAGATTGGTCTCTTCCTCAAACTGTTTGATGTAGTAACGGTCAGTTCTGCCATAAACTTTCCAGTCAATGTGTTTTGTATCGTCTCCGGGCATATATTGCCTATATTGTGAAAACTCAACGCTAAACCCGTGGTATGGACTCTTATGTAAGCCTGAGATAAACCCTTCAACTACAAATTTTGCGATCAGTTCAAGATTTCCAATTTGTGCAAGGATTGTGGGATTTAAGAATTGTCGTCCTTTTACTCTCTGTTGCATATTTTTAGCTTCCTATTTCTTTCGAAGAACAAGGAGTGTTAAATCGTCAAATTGATCTGCATCCCCTTGAAAGTCCATTACCGATTGATAGATATTTTTGCAAATTTGTGATGCATCAGCATCTGAACTGGTTTTTGCAACTTGTTCCAAACGTTCTTCATCATAGAACTCATCATCAATGTTGACCGTTTCAGTAACACCATCCGTATAGTAAATTATAAGATCGCCGCTTTCAAGTTTAATCTGTTCAGCCTCGAATTTTGCAATCAGAGGCACCATGTCATTTGGAAACATTCCTATTGGAAGTCCACCTATCTCTTCTCCGAGCCATACAATGTCTCCATTGTTCTTGACAATTAACGGAGGATTGTGTCCACAATTTAACGTTGTTAGGATATCTGTTTCAGGATTAAGATGAGTATAAAAGAAGGTTGCATACTTTTCTTCTGTTCCGCTAACATAAAGCAGGGAATTGAGAGTCATTGCCATGTCAATCAGTTCATTCATCATGTCTATCTGTTCATCTTCTTCACGACCTCTTGCACTTGTTAATTCAGAGAGAAGACCTGCTCTTAGTGTTGCCATCAACAGTGCTGCCTGCATGCCTTTTCCAGATACATCAGCGATAGCGAGTCCCCATCCACCAGTATTGAGTTCAATACAATCGAAATAATCTCCACCAACAGGACCACGAGGTTCGTAATGTCCTGCAACTTCGTATCCAGGTATATCTGGCAGTGTATCGGGGATAAGGTTTTCTTGTATTTTACGTGCTTCTTCCATCTCTGCTTGTAATTGACGCGCATCCAATGCTTCTTGATGTAGATGTGCGTTTTCAATCGCAACACCAGCCTGTTTAGCGAAGGAATCAAGAAGTGTTTCATCTTCAAATGTAAATTCGGCAACACTTCCACCTCGGACTTCCTTGTCCCCCACAACAAGTATACCTAAAATATCTCCATCACGTCCTTGAATTGGACCAGCCATTAGATTACTTCCACCAAAAAGCGTATCCATTTTAGACGAACATTGGTCTGTTCGTCCGTTTTTAACAACATTAACTAACATTTCCTCCGATGTTGTTGTCTGTTTTTCTGTGCTGTTGTCATCAATATCATCAATAGGAATAATCAGTTTATTGTCAGTTTCTTGTTGGTCATCATCTGCATTCAATAGTTCAGGTGGAAAAACATATTGTAATTCAAGATGCTTGTGTTGTGGTTCAATTAGCATGAGTGCCCCCATATTTGCATCCAAGAGCGCGACAGCTTGAAATATTACCTGCTCAGCTGCATCGTCAGGTTGCAGAAGTTGACATATTTGTGGAGCACTTTCCGCAAGCATAAATAACCGAAACTTTTCACTCTGTATACGCTCTTCATTTCGAGAATATGCGATTGCTATTGATATTTGGTGGGCAAGAATAGTGAGTAATTCCTGTTCCCATTCCTCCAACTTTGCGCGTCCCAAAAATTTTCCTAAACTCAGAATTCCGAGGAATTCATCTTGGATTTTTAATGGCACCCAAAGACGATGCATCTCATTCCCATTTATCAGGTTTGAGTTTCTTTCAATGATATCTTGGAGGTCTTCTGGTGGTGATTGTAAGTCAACTAAAGGACATTCAAGCAAACATGCTACCTCATCTGGTTTTATTTCAATCTGTGTCGCATCAATTTCTGGAGTTGATGCTGCGATTGTCAGATAATTTTCATTTGAATGGTAGCATAAAATAGCACCGCGCGTTACCTGAAGAGTGCCAAGTGTGATTCGTAGGTATGTTTTACTTGAGACATTAAAGTTGCCGTGACCAGAGATTAGTGTCTGACCTAATTGCTCCAGTTCAGACAAACTGAATATTAACCTTTGGATTGTTTCTTCTGCAGAACTGAGGTGCATGCCGGATTGTTCCTTTATTATTTCCTAAACTCTTGTGAGGTGTTCAATCCTGTTGACCCGTTGTGTTGGACCAACGGTGTATTATGCAGTTTAGGTTTGTCAGAATAGTGTATTCAGTTATCGGCACACTAAAAATCAGCGATAGCAGCCTTTTCATCTGGAAAGATTCCGGCATATTTGGCTATTGCCATCATGCGAAATGTACGTTCCTGTGTGGCGGATAACCCACAAAAGTTCAAAGTTCCATCGCGTTCATCAAGTGCCTCAATAATTTCTATCAGAATAGAGATACCGATGCTATTAATCAATGCTGTTTTGTCTAAGTTGATTACCAGTTGTGTATATCCTTTTTCAATAAGTTCTTGCGCTTTTTTAGACAGTTGCTCCCCGAGTGAGTCATTTAAGTATCCTGCTGTTTCAAGGACAGCGTATTTGTGCTCTACACGTGTCTGAATATCGAATTTATTTGCCAAACTTATTCCTCCTTAATCTGAATATAGCCGATGCAGATGTTTACGCAGTTTTGTACTTAACCATAGTAATAGTTGTTCCATTTTCACCACTCATAATATCCACACTATCCATGAGGGTATTCATTATTTCTAAACCCCACCCGCGTTTCCGCATATCGGGATGTAAATCTGGCTGGCTGTTTCTACGTTTCGAACGGTTTGATGGGTTGAAACCAATTCCTTGATCTGTGATTTTTAATTCCAATCCATTAGTGCTGATGATATACTGAATAACGACTGACTGATCTGGACTTTGGCTATGTTCAAATGCGTTAATACACGATTCAATCATCGCCAGTTGTATTTCTTCAATCTGATCATCGTTAAAACTCATTGATTCAGCGATGACTGAAGCCAATTTTGCTGCTGCAAGTTCCATATCCGGTCGCATCGGTATTGTCAGGAGCACTTGGTCATTGGAAAATGTATTTGCCACGCTGAGTTGCCTCCTTGTTTAGAGTAATCTGACTCATATGCGTATGAAAAAGAATTGCTAAGCAATTACTATCTATAAATATAGCGTATATAAAGGATACCAAAGTTTATAAAATATTTCAAGTCTTTTCACACCACTAAGGTTATTTAGATTTTGGTTTTTCGGATATGTTTTGTCACATCTGTGAATAATGGTCTTTGTTTATTGTCTGAACCAAGATTTTCAGGATTACAGGATTTTCAGGATTAGGAGTCTGGATTTCTAGAAGTTCCTTCCTACAATCAAACTGTAAAACACACTATATAGGACTTACGCAATTCTCAGGATTTCTCAAAATAATATGACTTAAATGTCGTAATTTTCAAGAGAATTATGGGTTGGGACGCGCTTACAAAGCGCGCCTACCGTTTTGTGCGTAAGTCCTGATAATCTAAATTATGACATATATGTATGGTATTAATCAAGATACTATCTTAATTCATTTTTGTTTCTTCAACAAACCATCGAGCATCCACCATCCGTGCATCTGCTTCTGACTGTTCTGCTTGATGCTTAGAAAACTTCACTCTATCACAATTCGCAAGAAATTGTTGTACATGTTTGACATAAGATGCATTTAATTGTTCACGCGACATGTGTTGTAGGAGATCCGTGGAGGTCAACTCTAATGCTGGAATTTGGTAACGAGCTGCAATATACCCTCGAAGTATATTAGATATAAGGATATGATAAGTTTCCATATCGTATGAATCTGATTCAAGTTTCGCTAATTCTTCAAGAGCAATTTCATGGGGAGGTTGAATTGTGACTTCTTCCAGTAGAGGTAGTGCTTCTGTCTGATGACGTTTTCGATGTAGTATCCATATTGTTCCAATAACGATTACAAGAAAGAGACAACCCAACAAGATATAAGGCAATATGTTTTGTGGAACACCCAGAGGGGGTTTTATGTCACGTAAACCTTGAGTGTTTGGTGGTATTTGTAAAAGGAATTGGGGAAGGAAGGACATGATGCTATTGTGTAGATGGCAACGGCATAATCACTATAGACTTTGGATCTGTTGGACATGCATACTGACAAACCCCACACCCTGTACAGCCTGTATCAAGTACTTCTACTAAACCATCTGTAGAAAGCTTTATTGCATCTTCTCCAATAGGACAGGTATCTACACAGTATGTACAGTCAACCGACTTTCTGCGTAGACATGTTTCCGCTTCAAAAACAGCAATTCCGATCCTAATGTCCTCAGCATAGACAGGTTGTAGCGCGCCGCTTGGACAAACATGCATGCAGGCTAACGAATCACATATCACACACGGTTGTTCTTCAAAATCAATGTGAGGAGTATTTCTCAGGATAGTGTCCGGGGTTTGTAATGGTAGTATGGCATTAGCAGGACAGTTTTTAACACAATTTCCACAGCGAAGGCATTTTTCTAAGAATTCTGGTTCAGACAGCGCACCAGGAGGACGAAATATAGGACGATTCGGATAATCAGTTGAAAACGGGTCAAGAATCCTGTCACCCAGTAATTCTGCAACCGGCTTCATGATCTGATTGAAGGCTTCCTTAAAAAAGTCTCGTCTACCTGTCTCATCTGACATAAAAATAGCCTGTAAATAGATTTAGGATCTGTTGAAAGATACTTCATCAACTCTTACGTGAATTCGATTAATGAATAGTATTGTGTGCCAGAAGTCGATCTTTTTATATGATGATATTTACATTACTTAAGCTCTAAAGATTCAGAGTTTTCAGAGTCAGTAAGAAAATGCTACAATTTTACCATGTGCCACTAACCTATATTCAGTCTGGTTTTACAGGGTATTTATGACCAATTAGGTTATGATTGACTCTGAAAATTAGGTAATTCTACCAAATTCAATTGCAACGGAATTTAATATGTGGATTCAACCTATACTAATACCAATTCTAATAAATAAAACGACATTTGAGGCTTTAATAAATCTAAATGTAAGAGGCGCAATGAATTGCGCGACTACGAACGCGTTTTTTCGTTAATGAGAAGTTATCCGTCATTTCCCTGATGATTCCTTCGATTGATTGTCAACTTCTATTTTAAGGTTTTCACTTTTGGGAATGTGATAACAACATCTGTGACTACCCTGCATTAAATGTTCTACTCGATACACCTTTGTTCCTAAAGATTGTCTGAAAAGTCCTAATTCTATCTCACATACATGCGGATATTCCTGAGCAATTGCTGCGATGGGACAATTGTGCTCAATTAAGACATAATCAGTGTCGTTTTCATCAATGCAAGCCATATAACCTTCTTCGTCTCGTATTCGTGCAAGTTCCTTTATCCGGTCGACCAAAACTTTACCATCAAGACGTTTTTGGTACATCTGTAACTGCGACTTCATCCTACTTCGGAACACTTTATTTATGAAACCTGGACCGTTGAATTTTTCTACTTCTTGCATTAAACCCACAGCAAAGTTTGCGTATGTTGTCGGAAATAAACTATTCGCTTTATCAGTCAGACTGTATATGTGATGTGGACGACCCCGTTCTTTCTTTTCGCGATGAAATTCTACCAGACCTTCCTGTTCAAGAATTGATAGATGCTGCCGAATACCCATGGAACTGATTTGCAATGCCTCAGTCAACTGGTTTACAGACATACTACAACGCATCTTCAATAGTTGAAGAATTCGCATTCGCGTTTCACTCATTTCACAATTCACTTCAAGATGTCCTCGCACTTATTATTGTGTTTGATAATATTATAGTATATAAGAATTCCAAATTCAATACAAACTGAATATCACTATCTGGATTACATTTGCTGTACGGGCTGATCTGGAGGTCTTGGTTGAGAATCAAAACCGTATATTCTACGCATTGTAGGAGTTGCACGTTCAATTACATCAGGTTTAAGGAAATGGACAAAATCGAACATAGGTTTGATAAATGACCGACAACAGAAACAGATGAGTGCGATTCGTTGTTGATCTGTTTTGTTTGCACCTGCTGAGTGCCATATAGCCCCGTTGAATAGAAATACAGATCCTTTTGGTGCTGAGAGACGCACTTCATCCGGATGGTGTGTTGTACCAGGCGGAGGTTTGATTCGTTGCAGGTGAATACCAGGGACATGACGTGTGCCACCGTTTTCTGGAGTAAAATCGTCAAGTAACCACAGACTGTTTGCTACCAAAGGGAAACTGGGTAGTGGTTCTGGCATTGTTCCCAAGACGTTATCAACGTGGTATCCTCCATCAGTAGCACCCGGATCTATGATATTAGAAGTAAGCGTACTTAGTGTATAATCTGCTCCAAGTAGATGTTCAAAGAAAGGCATCACTTTGGGATGTGCGACAAGTTTTTCGTATATCTCACCTTTGTTCATCAACCAACGCACATGTTGTCCGTGATCGTTGGTATGACGGAGGGCAGAACCGTCCTGTTTCTCTTGCTCAGCCAACCGAAGTATATCAGCACGGTACATCACGATTTCTTCTTCGGATAGCACGTCTGGAATGACGATGCATCCTTGTTCATCCAATTGCTTCTTTTGTGCTTCGGTGATTTCCATTGTAATTCACTCAACCATCAATACTTTTTTAAAAGGAACAGTTAAAAACTGTAATTTTGGTTAATTTATGGTGAACTTTGTAAATAAAGGGACATATATTCTGTAGGAGCGATCTCCGAATCGCGACGAAACAGACTGGTAGTCGGGAATCGGAGTTCCCTCCTACAATTCAAAATGTCCTGTTAATTCTAAAGTTCACTATATTTACACACTACGGTAGGTTCGGTTTCCTAACCGAACCATAGGCATCAATTTAAGAACATGTTTCTTGTAGTAGTTCCTTGTCCGACTAATTTTAGACGACACCTTTCGCACCGCTGGTGCTTTGGGTTTTGTTGTATTAGGTTCTACACACCTTCCGCACCGCTGGTGCTGAGATATGTTTTGCTAAAGCCTCGGAGAGGCGAAAGGTGTATAGCAAACGTTTATCCTACTAATAGCAAGCCCCAGCGGGGCGAAAGGTGTATTAGATGCACTAACGTTACGCACTAAATTGACGCTTATGGTTCGGTTTCCTAACCGAACCGGTGTTTATCCAATCTCATAGATGCAGTTAGGAAACCGCGTCTACCGTGAGTGTGCACATATTTCTGGTTTCACTATAATATTCGAATGTGAATTCATATTTGTAATAGTAAAAGTATAACATAGTCAAACATGTTGATTCCACGTTTTTACGCTGCGAAATCTTTCAAACACTCTTGATAGACATCAAAACGTTCACCTTCGTGTTCTTCTGGATCAACGAGTTTGAGCCAGAGCGCGCTGTCTTTCTTATCCCCACTTAGTTGACGACGACTTCCTAAATTGGAAGGATCTGGACCACTCCATACTACTTCTCCACCTTGTAAATATATAAAATTATCACGATATTTGTCAACCATGTTTTTCTGGTTTTCAAGGTAGACTAATCCCTGATCACATGTTGTTCTACGCCAATTAGCAACCATTTCTGGGGTATCCGTTTCAACTGAATCGAATTCTGCCAGTGGAGCCTGAACCTCGCTTTCCCAATCAATCTCATTTAGATCAACAGTACCAAACCCTCGTTGTGCTGCAATGAGAATATGATTACGATCGCGCTTGAATGGAGGTGTAGGCCAATCGGAAGCTGGATCATGTCCCATTAAGTGCATTCCTACCGTGTCAGTGGAAATAGGATGATCACCTGCAATAAGGGCATTACATATTCTACCTTCACCACCCCATTCACGTCCCCATTGTCCAGTCAATGCATCTATAATATTCAGACAAGGTTTTGTTATCAAAGCAAGATCAGGTAGCACATAAGACAACCTTATTAGATGGTGATAGTAGCTTCGTGTCCTACCTTCAGGGAGCAGCATCGGTGGTAAACCGAAGAGATTCTTGGTGCATAAAGTGATACCCATAAATGCGTGGTTTTTCATCTTTGCTACGGAAACAACAGCATCTGCATCATCAAAACATGCACTCAATGTATATCTATCAAACATTGAACCACCTCCAGGAACATCGTAATCCTTAAATGGAGGCAGGTTGGAATCGACGAATTGCACGTCAAATTCTTTGAGATGATGCTCATAGTTGAATCCCGGTGGCATACGATTACCGTGGGTATAAGGATTTGTATCTGTTGCGATCAATTGTGCGGTGGTATGTTCCTTAAGCAAACGCAGCACTGCACGGCACACAGCATCGTCTACCAGTTCACGTCTACGACCTTCAAAGTAGATTATACGTTCATGCGGTTTCATCATGTTGAATTTGATGGCTACCTTTTTGGCATTCTCAATCGGTTTCCAAGATCGTGTAAGTGGATCAGTAATTCTACGCAAAGTATTGTAGATTTCTTCCTCAGTTGCTCGATAATCACAATGCGCGGCACGGACTTTGTACTGTTTTTCTGACATCTAATGCTCCTTATAAGTTAACCCATTGTCTCCGTTGGTATAGAAAATGAAAGATCTGTAGAATTAACGATAACGGAATTATAGCAAATTTGTTGAATACAATCAATATGACAAATTAGGTCGCGATGTGTATAATCATCAATATAGGATTAGTCTTACACACGCGCTACAATTACACAGACAGTATCCATCGTCATTGCAACAAGCCAATGTATAGCTGCACCATATAAAAAAGAACGTGTTTCGAAAGCAAGAACTCCAAGTAATAACCCCGCAACAATTGAACCAAGTGCTTCAGGTAAAGGTTTAGAAAAATGCATCACAGCGAACGGGATTGTCTGGACTAAGATGCTGTAGTTGCCAAATCTCTTTTCCAGACCAAAAAGCATGAACCCACGAAAGAAGAATTCCCATGAAAACATGTAGATACCATAAGCAAGTTGATATGGTAAGAATGTCAACAAGCTGCCTGCGACTTCCTTACAAAATGGATACTTATCTTGGAATGGTGGATATCCAAAGACTACCAGAATAATTACGGGAATCATGACCAGCCATGCGGATAATGTCACGCCCCAACCAAGCTTTTGTCTTCCAAGACAAACTCCGTAATCACTTAGTCCTTGGTCCGTTCCAATTTTTGCAACGATGATAGGAATGAAAAACAGAGATACTGCTGTAGTCAAAAACCAGTAATAGTACGGATGACTTTCTACCAACGGTAGGAAATCAAAATAATCTGCTAAATTAGCACGAAAAAAACGCGTCCTACTATAATTCCTGTGCAATGTCAATATCACTGCAGAAGCAAGTAATATTACAGTAGTTTGTCGGTCCCACCCTTGTAAGTATTTTTCTTTTAACGTCCAGAGATATGATTTCACCTTGACTCCCTGACAGTTTTGATGTATTATACCGTGACGAAAAGAA
Organism: Candidatus Poribacteria bacterium; assembly: GCA_022825665.1. GTDB lineage: Bacteria > Poribacteria > WGA-4E > WGA-4E > WGA-3G > MSPOR6. Next base: position 5,478 of record JAJDWI010000165.1, on the reverse strand, counting down.
ATAAGCAATTGGTAGGTATAAAGAAGTTTCAAGATGAATGCGCCTGATCAGATTAAACGTATCTTAATCATCAGACTTGCTCCATTAGGGGAAACGGTTTTAACAACACCTGTCATTCGTGCTTTACGTCAACACTTTCAAGATGCATACATCGCATATATGGTTGCACCAACACGAGAGGATTTAGTATCGGCAAATCCACATCTTAATGAGGTGTTAATCTACCAATCATCTATACCTAAACTGATCTATCAACTCGTCCGACGAAAATTCCAAATGGCAGTTGTGCTACAACCAACTTTCCGTTTGGTACTTCTCACTTTTCTTGCAGGAATTCCGTTCCGTGTGGGGTTTGAAACCAATTCAGGTGGTAAAAAATTATTGCATGTCACAGTTACGAATAATACAAAACAACACGAAACACAACGTTACCTTGACGTTGTTCGAGCACTTGATATTGAAATTACAGATAATGAACCTGAGGTGTATATAAGCGACTCGGGAAAGACTTGGTGTGATGATTTTCTTGATAAATACAAACTGAATAATGATAAACCTATCATCGGACTTAATCCGGGTGCTGCAACATCTTATCGTCGTTGGTCTTCAGATAACTTCGCTATTCTTGGAGACATGCTTTATGATGCATATAATGCACATGTGATAATTACTGCTGGACCTAATGAGGACACTCTTGCTCAACAAGTTGCAAAACAGATGAAACATACTCCTTTTGTCGTTGACGATCTATCGCCGATGCAACTTGCAGCTTTGCTAAAACGATGTCATCTATATGTTAGCAACGATACTGGACCGATGCACCTTAGCACTGCGGTTAAAACACCAACAATCGCATTGTTTGGTGGATCAAACCCAACACAATGGGGTCCTCCATGGGATAAACATACTGTCATTGCACGACAAGGATGTAAGTTGATGAAAACACTATCTCCTAAAGAGTGGGATGCACATGCAAGTGTAGCACAGGATAATATGAATGCAATTAAACCTAAAATGGTTCTTGATGCCGCGGAGAAGATGAAATGGATACCTCAAGACATATCATCATAAGTTTATTAAAATCTCTTCAAAACCGAGGACTTCGGCATACTATTATACAGAAAGTGATGCTTACTCTCTTTTTGTCATTGTGCGTCGTTGCTGCTCTATCTATTGGAGTTCGCTTCGTTCAATATCCATATTCAATGAGGTTTTTATCACTTATTGTTGTTCTCTGTGCTGTTGTGTCTGGTTTTTTCCTGAGTTTCAGAAACCGAAAAACATATTCAGATATTGCAAGATATGTTGATGAAAAACAGACACTCAAAGAACGCGTTAGCACATCGTTGGAATTAATTCAGCAAAATCTACAAGGAGAATTGGCTGACTTACAAATACTCGATTCAACAGAAGAAGTGTCAAAAATAGATATAAAGAAAATTATGCCTTTCGTTGTTCCACCAATACTAAAATGGAGTTCAATTCCACTATTAATAATTGCATTGTCCTTTGCTGTACCATATCAATATGAACTTCCAAAACCCCTTACAATCGCAGAAAATCAAGCAATTGAAAATACGATAAGCAACATATCAGCAAAATTTGAGAATATCAAACCATCTATCCGTGAACAGGTCGATAAGACAATAAATCAATTAAGAAATGTCAAAGATGTTGACAGTGCACATGACCAACTTCGCAATTTAATTGGTGAAGTGCGTAATCAGAAAATGGCGTTGCCTGATCCCTCAGCTATAGAGCAAGCAACCCAAGCAACACAGCACTTCAAAGGTATGGATAGCACGGAACTTGTAGAGGAACTTGAACGTCTTGCTGCACAAGACGAACTTTCACCCGAACTTCGCGATGAACTCAATAAACTATTCGCAAAATTAAAAGAAAGTATTCCTCAGGGAGAACTAAGAGAGGAATTAGATCAGATTCAGAGCAAGACAGTATCACAAGAGAAATTACAAGAAATTGCTAACGCACTCAATCAAGCCAATCTACTCAATCAACTTGAGGCGCAACTTATAGAGAGTCGTAAAGATATTGCATTGGCAAGTATTGAAACTCAACGACCCAACGGTGGATTAGCAAATAGCGATGGGACACCGGGTGAGGAATCGGGGAACAAAGAGACTCAAGGTTCACTTATTGCGGGTAATACTACCGATACTACTCCTACCATCAATGATTCTACATCTCCATCTGATGACAATACAACCGAAAAACCACTCATTGGAGAACCAACCCAATCAATTGAAGTTGATGGTAATGAATTACAATTGAATTCAGAGGTGTTTTCAGATAATCAGGCTATAACAAGAGTATTCACTGGAAATGTTGGTAAAGAGGGAACTGAACCAGAATATCTACCGTTTAACGATGTCGTTCTTAATGCTCAGCGCAATTATGCAAATGCGATTCAAAATGACAATATTCCAGTGCGATACCGTTCACAGATAAAATCCTATTTGGAGGCAATCGTTAAAATAGATGAAAAGTAAAGTAATTCGTTTCATCATCGGAATCGGTGTTGTTGTCATAATCTATTTGCTTTTGAGATATTACGGAGTAACAACGTATATAAACCTAAAGAATGTTCACAAAATTAAAGATTGGGTTTCAGGCTTTGGTGTTATCGCCCCACTGATCTATATCGGTTTTTACATTGTTGCAACGCTATTCTTTTTACCGGGATTACCTATCACAGTGCTATCTGGGATCGCATTCGGACCGGTGTGGGGAGTTGTTTATGTCTGGGTCGGAGCAACTATCGGTGTGTCGCTTGCATTCCTTATTGGACGTTATGTTGCGCGTGATCTTGTTGAAAGTTGGATTTCTGGTAATGCTCTATTCCAAAAAATAGATGAAAAGGTAGAACAAGAAGGATGGCGTATCTTGATGTTCACAAGGTTAACCCCTATCTTCCCATTTAATTTACAAAACTATGCTTATGGGTTAACAAATATAAAGTTTCCCACTTATGCAATCGTTTCTTCTATATTTATGTTGCCCGGTACCATAGCGTACGTTCAAATCGGAGGTGCGCTTGTCAGTGGGGAAGGAGACTTGAAAAAAACCTTGATATACCTGTCAATAGCAGGAGTCCTTATTTTGTTGGTTTCTCTAATTCCGAAATTATTTCGTAAGAGCAAACAGATTTAGATTGATTCATTTTCCTTTTGAATTAACTTCTCCACAGCAGTAAATGCTTCAGTTCGTGTACGTATCTCACCGTTATACTGCATCTCTTCAATTTGCTTCAACAACACACCAATTTCCCTTCCCTCCTTAAGTTGGAATTCCCGTATAAGATCTTCACCCGATATAAGTTTTCCTTGTTTCAGAATAGGTAATAGGTGTTGATAGTAGGTATCAGCGATCTGTTTTAACATTCCTACAGGAATTGATAAAATAACTGCCGAGAAAAGCAGTACTCCCCACCACTCCGATGAAGTATTTCTTAAGAAAGTGATTATCTGTTTCTTTGTCAAAACCTCATCACTAAGTTGCGGATATTCGGTAGCAATACATTTCAGAAACTTTACTGCTTTTCGACTGAGTCGTAAACGTTTACCGATTTCTACAGTATTTTCCGGATCCAGTAGGCAGAGCTTAATCAATGTATACCTATTTGCAAACAAACCTAATTCTTCATTGAGATAAGTTTCAATTTCAGCACGATATTCACTAAGTGATTCAGGAATCGGTATTTTCTCAAATCTTTCAAGAGAAGACCAACCGTCAAGACTATTTTCTAAGTTAGGAATTGCCTTGGATAATAGATCAGTCTTAGACATTTGCTGTAAGTAGTAATTTGATTTTTCATTCTTGAGGAGTTTAAACAATTCATCACGCACGCGTTCTGGTGATACATTCGGCAATAGATTTGAATGCTTTTGAACTAACCTAAAAGACTTTTGAGGAATATGAAAATCCAATTGGGCGGAAAATCTAAAAATCCGCATCAGACGGAGGGGATCGTCAATTATAACTTGTTCACTTGGAAACAGAAGTTGACGTTTGTCCAAGTCATTGATGCCATTACACGGATCGATTATTTCTGGATTATCTGTTTCCATAACCGATGCAAGTGAAATTGCCATAGCATTGATTGTTAAGTCACGTAAACATAGGTCTTCAGTGAGGGTATTAGCTCTAAACTGAGTAAAATCAAGACACAATTCAGTTTGGGTTGGTTGTTGTGTTTTTACAATCACTCGAGCAGTCGGTGGTTGTTCTTCAAGCGGAATGAACGGGGCATTTATGCTTTGGGCAAACGATTTAGCAAACTGAATGGTTTCTGATTTCAATGTGAAATCGAAATCCGCAGTTTTACGGTTCAGCAGCAGATCACGAACACTGCCACCGACAAGATAAAGTTCAATTTCATGCATTTTTGAAAACGCATGAAGTTTTTGTATGGTCGCATTATCGCGGAAATTCCTTAAATTGAGGACTACTGTATTCATCAGTTTGCACGTGTCTTTCGTCGTTGTGATTTGCGTGAACGGAACAGAATACCATCAAGATAGAGATGTGATGCATATCCAATCAAACCAGCTACATAGAATGCAATACCACTATGGAAGGTTTCTGGGAGGTTCTCGTACTCTACTAAAGAGTCGAATATGGCAGGTAGTTCTTCCCATCCAATACCATAACCGCTGTATTCAGCATAAAGTGGTATTACCAGAAATAGACTCGGTAGCAATATCATGGTTATTTTGGAATGTGTCCATCCGCGATGTTTACTAAGTATAGGAAGCATCGCAAATAAACCTAACAGTGCCGACTCTAAATACATTTGAAAAATTAGAATTAGCGAGCAATTCAGTACGAACAATACACTATAAAATACCTTTTGACTCCTGCTTTTAATATCAACATCAGGGAACAAACCAAATAGCAATGCAACGACGAAGCATCCAATGATTTCTACAGGATTCATCGAAATCGTTGGATTCCAATCAAATGATAGACCATAAGATATTGAAACGGAAATAGTCACTACAAGCGAAAGAATAAAAAAGACGCTGTAAGAAGACAAACCTCCGATCCAATGTTCGCGAAACATACTCATGATAATAGTATAACATAAACAAATGTAAATCAGAAAATATATGTTTAATTGCCTGAACCAGGATTAGGTTTGTTTGAAGGATTATAATAAAATTCGTAATTCCTTGGACATTTTGGTAGGTTCGGTATCCTAACCGAACCTGTGTAAATAGTGCGGTTAGGATACCGAACCTACCAGGGAGTGTGAACATGTTTTTGGATTTCACTATAAAGTTGTGTATTAATTTATTTTTATCTCAGGTAAAAATACTGATTTACCCCCAGTTTTTGTAGAAACAAACGACACATAAGGTTTTTTGTATACTTTGTGTGAGGAAGTCAATGCTGAACTGCTACGGACTTTGTCCCGCACAATCGGTTATAGTAAAATATGGGTCAAGGAAAATGTCA
>JAJDWI010000055.1 GCA_022825665.1 Candidatus Poribacteria bacterium | reverse complement strand
TTTCGGAAGACGATTGAAAGTGTGTTGTTTTTCAGTTGTGTCAGCCATAAGAGAACCTCTAAGAAAAAAATAGCACCTACATTATTGTTTATATATCTATATATTACCACATTTATAGGTTTTACTCAATATGACTTCAGTATAAAATTTTAACGCACTTTCCTGATCTTGAACAAAAATGCTGGTCACTCTAATTTTCACAATGTTATTTACCTCGAATTTGGTAAAAAATTATAAATTATCAAATATAAAATTTAGAAAAGTTACTGGGTTTACATCACTCCCGATTTCGGTCAGTTGTAATAGGGACTGATCCAAGCGGAGTAGTCCCTACCAAGTGATGTTCTGATAATTATACAATTTTTGTATTTTTTGTCAAATTTTAAACTTTTTGCAAGTCCAAAACGACTAATTCCGAAACTATAGAGAACCCTAAAAATAAGTGCACATTCCCGGTAGATACGGTTTCCTAACCGCATCTACGAGACTGAGTAAATACCGGTTCGGTTAGGAAACCGAACCTACCGTAGTGTGTAAATAATTATGGATTCTACTATAAATAAACCTGATTTATTATTGATTTCAAATCGTTTTTCCAATAAAATACTTTGATAGATTTATTTTTTGATGACATATAAAAATATAGTATAAGGTAATAGAATATGAACATACTTGTCCTACACGGACCGAATCTACATCTTTTAGGCAGACGTCAGCCAGAGGTATATGGACACCAAACATTGCAAGATATCAATAAAGCCCTTGATGAGTTTGTAGCTTCATCACCACACGATGTAGTTCTGAAGATATTGCAATCTAATCATGAAGGTGAAATTGTATCTATAATCGGAGATCACATAGATTGGGCAGATGGAATACTCATAAATCCCGCTGCATATACACATACCAGCATAGCAATCAGAGATGCACTTGCAACTGTTGCTATACCTACAGTTGAAATCCACCTATCCAATATCTATGCTCGCGAGGAATTCCGACATCATTCACACATTTCAGGAGTTGCAGCAGGAGTGGTGAGTGGTTTTGGTGCGTATAGTTATATTCTCGCACTTGAAGCAATGATACATATTCTGGGACCGAAAACTACAGAAACATAGATGAATGTTTGAAGAGGAATCACTTGTGAAACAAAAACCTTTTATACCTTTCAGTCGTCCTTGGATAGACGAAACAGAAATAGAGGCAGTTAGCCAAGTCCTTGCCTCTAAATGGATTAGTAGTGGTGCGAGAGTGCGTGAGTTTGAACGCGCTTTTGCTGAATACCTTGGAGTTAAGCACGCCATCGCAGTAAGTTCATGCACTGCAGCATTACACCTGAGTCTTGTAGTTTCTGGTATCAGCATTGGTGACGAAGTTATTACAACACCATACACTTTTACCGCCACTGCAGAAGCTATCCGATACGTAGGTGCAAAACCTGTCTTCGTAGACATAGAACCAGACACGTTAAACATTAATATTAACAATATTGAACAAGCAATTACACCGAAGACAAAAGCAATCATTCCTGTCCACATAGCTGGATTACCTTGCGACATGAATGAGCTGCGAAATATATGTTACAAACATGATCTCATCTTAATTGACGACGCTGCACACGCCTTACCAACACAATATAACGGGCAATACATTGGTAATATCGGAGACCTTTCAGCCTTTAGTTTTTATGCAAATAAAAATCTAACCACAGCTGAAGGCGGTATGATTACAACCAATAACGATGCTTATGCAGGACAACTTCAAACAATGCGACTACACGGTATTGACAAAGATGCGTGGTCACGACAGTCACGTCGTAGTGTTTGGCGATATGATATTACCTCAGAGGGATACAAATACAACATGACCGATATTCAGGCAGCTATGGGGTTATGTCAACTCATGAAACTCAACAAACAGCATGAACGTCGCAGGAATATTGCTGAAATATATCAGAATGAGCTACAAAAGATCTCACAGATTAGTACCCCTTTCGTCCCAGAAAACGAAAATGAACATTCATGGCATTTATATATAATTCAACTCCAAGAAACTGACCGAGATGAATTCGTTTATACACTGCGCGAAGAAAATATAGAATGTAGTGTCCATTATATTCCATTACATCTATTTGATTTTTACCAGAAACAATACGGATACAAAGAAGGAGATTTTCCCTATGCAGAGGAAGTTTTTGAACGCGTCGTAAGTTTGCCACTTCATCCGGGATTAACTGAAGATAATGTGTATCAAGTGATTAACACGATCAAAAAAGTTCTCAATACATAAAATAAAGTACACATAGACGAATTAATATTGTGAAAAGCATATATCCAACATGACTAACACTAAACTCTACCAAATTATACCCAGTGAAGTATGCTTCTCCTGCGATGTTTGCTGTCGTTTCTTGGATAAGAATAGTCCACTTGCCCCAATATTCACTGATATAGAGAAAAATCGTATAATATCGCAAGGATCGGATCCAACTTTATTTCAACTACAAGAAGATGGGAACAGTTCACAGATTAAGCTAAAACCACACAACGACTTTTATATATGTCCTTTCTTTGAACCGGAAACAAGTAGATGTACAATCTATGAATACCGTCCATTTGACTGTCAACTATACCCGTTTTCTTTGATGTACAATCAAGACAGAACCAATATTGTTCTGGGCTTGGATATGCTCTGTCCATTTGGTGAGACACATTTTGAAACTGATACCTTTAAACGATATATCCAGCATGTAATTGATTTCGTAGAATCGGATTTGGTTAAAGAACAGATTTGTACGAATTGGAGTTTGATTGGTGAATATCAGAACACTGTGAAGGTTTTCCATACACTCGATTATGACCTGTAAGTATGCAACTCCAACCGTTAACACTTGATCACAAACCGCTTTTTGAGAAGTATGCCTCACAGTTTTCAACTAAGTTATCCAGTTATAGACTCGCACCAATCTATGTGTGGTGTAATCATTTCAATTTCAGTTGGGTGGTTCTGGATGATTATCTCTGTGTTTTTGCAAAGCAAGGTAATGACTATTTTATGCCACTTTTACCTATTCCATGTGCTGTGGATGAACCCACATATTTAAAAACAGTTCGTGATACATATAAGTTCATGACAGAAGCAAACAGAAATCCACAATTTGCACGTATTGAGAATGTTCCAAAAGACCTGCTTCCAGTTTTTAACACATTGGGTTTTGATCATTACGAAAAAGAAACTGAATATGTATATCGCACTGATGAATTGGCTGAATTACGAGGAAATCGTTACAAACAACAACGGAATGCTTACAACGCATTTATCACACGGAATCCATCCGTAGAATATACTCAATATCAATCTTCTGATAAGAATGAATGCTTAGAATTATATGAAGATTGGCGTAAGAACCGAGTTGATAAATATGCTGATCCAATTTATCAAGCAATGCTGGATGACTCACAATCAGCACATCAAATTGGGATTAGTCATGCAGAGGAATTGGGATTAGTCGGTAGGGTTGTTCGTATCAATGGACAATTGTGTGCTTATACATTCGGCTATGAACTAAATAAAGATACCTTTTGTATCCTATTTGAAATATCAGATCTGAAAATCAAAGGGTTAGCACAATTTATGTATCGTGAATTCTGCAAAGAATTGATGGCATCATACAAATGGATTAATGCAATGGATGATTCAGGTTTAGAGAACATAAAGCGAGTAAAACTTGCATATAATCCTAACCAACTAATTCCTACCTATAATATCACAAGAAATAATGAAAATTGCACTCATCTTTCTTAATGGATATTACGATTTCAGAAATCTTGGTTTTTATCAAGCGGAGATTCAGACCGGAATTGATGATAATTCAGTTATCTTATGTGCAGATGGTGGTTTACGTATCTTTGATGAACTAAACAAGATGGAAGAAGTTAGTTATATTCCTGATATTCTAATTGGTGATCTTGATTCCGTAAATGGAACTACAACGAAAGCTAAGAAGGTAGTCGAAGAATGGATTGGAAAAACAGATAAAGATTATACAGATGGACAGTTAGCTGTAAAATATGCGATAGAGATGTATGACTGTCAATGTATTTTCTTATATGGTGGTTTGCCTCGTCCTGAAGAATATGAGACGGATCATTTTCTTGGAAATCTTAAACTGATGCGTTTTACTCGTTATATGTACAACGACAAGTTAACGGACTACAAAGTTGAAATGCGTGACCCACAGCAAACTATCCACTATATGCATTCAGATTTGCGGTTAAAGCGTAAAAATAGTGGTGTGCAGCGCGTTTCTCTCATCGCAGATGAAGCAAACGTTGTTGTAGAAAGCAGTCAAAATCTTCGTTGGGGCTTGACATCTCTACATATCCATCCCGACTTGACAAACGCGCTGCGAAACGAATTTCTTGATGGTGCTGATTGGGTGGAGATACACTTAAAGCAAGACTCTCCACCCGTATATGTTATACACAACTGGTATGGTTAGGAATTAATCAGAACTTCCTTAAGTGTATCCAAATCTATATTGCCACCAGTCATTATCATTGCTACGTTCTGTCCTACTAATGAGTTAGACAGTTTAAACGCAGCCGCAAGTGCAGCGACACCTGCACCCTCTGCTAAATTGTGTGTATAACGCAAGGCAGATATGATCCCTTTTTTGATTTCTTCTTCGCTAACTAATACGATCTCGTCAATTCCTTCGCTAATGATTGAAAAAGGGATTGGGAAAGGAACGCGTGTAGCAAGTCCATCTGCAATAGTATTGCAGGTTTCGGTTTCAATATGTTTGCCTGCTTTCCAAGAACGGTAGACTGCTGGAGCATTCTCTGCTTGTACACCGATAATTCTTACATTTGGATTAATTGCTTTTGCTACTGTAATCGCCCCACAGACACCACTGCCACCACCTATAGGAACAATAATTGTATTCACATTAGGTAATTCTTCAAATATCTCAAGTGAATATGTTCCTACTCCGTGGACAAGTGCTGGTTCCATACAAGGGTGGATGTAATAGAGACCACGTTCTGCTTGCAGTTTATCACATAGTTCGCGTGCCTCATCAAAATCATTACCATATTCAATCAGTTCAGCACCGAATGCTTTCATAGCACTGTTCTTCTCAGGATTGTTTCCATAAGGAACGATTATAGTTGCATTAACACCAAACTGTGCAGCCGCATAAGCAATTGATTGTCCGTGATTACCACGTGTAGCTGTGACTACTCCCTGTTTTTTCTGTTCAACAGGTAGATTATACATGAAATTAATCCCACCACGCACTTTGAAACTTCTTGTCGGTAGATGATTTTCATGTTTTATATATGCTTCAAATCCAAGTCTTTCTGAGAGTTCATGATAGTATCTTAATGGTGTCGATTGTAAATAGTTGTTTATTATTTGTCTTGCGGAGACTATACCGTGAAATGTTACTGTTTTCATCTTACTCCTACTGTTTTGTGTGATGTATGTTTATTTTGTTTTTGGTAACTTATTTTAACAACAAGGAGATTCTTTTTTATATTTGAAAATACATGTGATGTATCAATATCTAATGTATTAAGGCATCGGGTGTATTTCACATAGATTGTAATTATAGCAAAATCCTTACCAAATTGGTAATCTTTTTTCTTGGTGTTTCCTTAAATATAATGTTGAAAATTATATGTTTGGAAAAGAAAAAAGTCCCAACTAACAACTAACCTATTACTTGACAATTTGTTTTTTGATAGGTATTATAAATCATTTCACTAAAGGAACGAAATTGTGGAAACGTCATTAAATCTCTTTTACACAAAACCGAAAATAGCAGCATTGTGTTGGGAAAAGTTTTTGGAAACACTGCCTTCCATTAACAAGACTGTCAGCGACCTGTTTTTCGTAGAACCTTCTGCTGGTACAGGAGCGTTTTACAGACACCTACCCTCAAATAGTAGACTGGGTATAGACCTTCACCCTAAGTGCAAGAATGTCATAAAAAAAGATTTCTTCTCGATAATCCACCTTTCTTATCTTCCCAATGAAACTGCAATAATCGGTAACCCACCTTTCGGTAAACGTGGTAAATTGGCAGTAGCATTCTTTAACCATGCTGCAGACTTAGCGGATATTGTCGCATTTATTGTACCAGTGAACTTTAGAAAATATATCGTCCATAAACAGCTTAACAAAAGCATGCGCTTCATTTCAAAATTGGAACTTCCAAGAGATTCCTTTGTTCTCGATTCTGGAAAGTCATATTCAGTAAATACAGAATTTCAGATCTGGACTCGTATCCCCAGTTCACACCAAGACATGCGTCAACACAAATCCTTACCTATTCAGCATTCGGATTTTCAAATTTGGCAATATAATAATACCGTTGCTGCACAAAAAGTCTTCCAAAACGCATTCGATTTTGCTGTGCCGTGTCAAGGATGGCAAGATTATTCCCGCAGAGAAACAGATGAAAAACAGTGTGAGCGAACTAAGCAGTGGATACTTTTAAAAGCAAACAATTCTGACATATTAAAGCGTTTAAGTCGTATAGATTATGCACGTTTAGCAATGGAATGTGGCACAGCTGTTCCAGGTTTTAGAAAAGGGGATCTTGTGAAAGTTTATTCGGAACAATTTGATGCACAGTCGCAATGGTAGGGATATTTTGAATATTAAGCGACTTCAGAGAACTGCCAGAATCGTTTTACCAACCATCTTAGTAATTATAATCTCAATTTTTCTTCTAAAAGAAATAGACCCAAAAAAGATACCTGAAACGCTTAGTAGAGTTTCATTTCAGGCGATTACTATTGGATTCGTTTGCTATTGCCTACTTGTATTTGCAAAAACACTCAGATTCCGAACTATACTACGTTTGGATTCCAGCGTCCAACAAGTCTACCCTATTCTTGCGTTACACACATTTTGGGGCAACCTCCTACCAATGCGAACAGGTGACATCTCTTATGTCTATCTGATGCAACGTAGACAAAATGTTGAAGCGACACAAGGCATTGCATCGCTTATGGTAGCAAGTCTCATTGACTTGGTGTTGCTGGTTGGATTGATGGTTGTTTCTGTCATACCATTACTTGATCAACTGGGTAGTCAATTTTCGTGGACAATCCTTTTTTTCACGCCGCTGTTGATCGGTATAGGCTTATTGTCAGTGATGGTATTTGCATGCATTGCACCAGAATTGTGTAAATCCATAACAGCGAAATGTGCAAGACCGCTATTACGATGGGAAAAACGTCCATTGACTTGGATCGTCAACAACATTATCTCGATCGTTAATCACCTAACGGTGTTCCGTCTAAATACACATCTGTTGAAAGTTTGGGCATACTCTTTACTGTGTCTTATAATCCGATTTGGATTTCAATGTTATCTTGTATCAGAAATGGGGGTTGATATTCCTTTGATTGAAGTGCTGTTTGCACTTGCATTCACTAATGGGTTCAACCTTCTACCAATACAATCAGTTGCCAATTTCGGAACAACCGAATTCCCATTTGCATGGTTATTAAACTATTTCGGCACATCACTTGATACTGCGATTGCAACTGGTATCAGTCTACATCTGCTCATTTTACTATATTGTCTACCATTAGGTATATATGGCTTCTTGATAAAGCCAAAGGAGGAATAGTATGAGAATAATCGATCCGCATGTTCATGTTTGGAAAAACGATCCGAGATTTCCGTTTGCAAGGGAAAGAAATCAACCAAAAGATGATGCAACACCAGAAATGTTACTGGAATTAATGGAGGAAAACGGGGTCGAAAAGACCGTTTTAGTTCAGGTTATCCATTACTTATGGGATAATAGTTTTGCTGCAGATGCAATGAAACGGTATCCAGACAAATTTATGGGTGTGTGTCGTATTAATCCTGAAGACCCAGATTCACTGGATCATCTCAGTCACTGGACTGAAGAACACGGATTTCACGGCGTGCGATTAAGTCCATCTGTGGGTACCGACGGAGATTGGTTTAAAGGACCATTGATGCCGCCTATATTTAGTCGGGCAGAGTCACTCGGTGTTCCGATGCTTATTCTTACCAGAGCGGAGAGGTTAGTTGATCTTATCCCACTGTTAGAGCAACATCCCGATCTCAATGTGGTGATAGACCACATGGCTGACTGCTCTCCCGATGAACCAGAAAAACTGCAATTATTGTTAGACCTTGCTCGTTTTCCTCGTGTCTATGTGAAAATTAGTCACACATGGTCAATTTCAAAAGAGGATTATCCTTGGACAGACACACACGAACAGGTTAAGAAAGTATACCATACCTTTGGTGGACAACGAATTATGTGGGGAACGGATTGGCCCGTCTGTCTTAGTCGCGCAACTTATGCACAGACGTTGTCGGTCGTCCGTGATGAAATGGACTTCTTCACCCCTGAAGACAGAGAATGGATACTCGGAAAAACCGCACTGCAACTCTGGCAATTTCCTTAATTATCCATCTTGACATCTTCTCTACTTCAGGGCAAAAACTAATCTATAAAACACACTACGCAAGCGCGCCAAAATCTTTTAGAACATGCCAAACGTGCAATGGAGATTGCTATTGATCAAGGCGAACAGGCTGCAATTGATTGGTTGTAATCTGTTTCAAAGGCAACTGATATTTAAGTTTATGATATGGACAAACACAACATATCAATGTATAATTATCCTAAAGGAAATAGGAGGTGAATAACTGTGTCTGAAAGGAAAGCGTTTTTAGAGAAAATACATATCAAAAACTATCTCAGTTTGCGGGACGTAACACTTCCTTTCAAACCGTTGACCGTACTGGTTGGACCGAATGCAAGTGGAAAGTCAAATGTTTTAAATGCATTAGATTTGCTAAACACTATGACAATTGCTGAAAACCCACCACCAACTGAGTTCATTCAAGACCGTCTTTGGGCTGGTAAGGTTAACAACATCACTTTTGAATTACAAGCTAAAGTAGAATCAACTTTAGCTGAATACAAGCTTGGAATTTCATCTAAGTCACAGTTTCCGTTTGTAGCAGAAGAATTGTTGCTACAAGGACAGAAAAATGTTCAAGTTATCTCAATTGAAAATGGGCAAGGTGTGGTTCAGGACGAAGATGGTAGTAACGACACAAAATATGAGTCTAATAAACTTGCTTTGAAGTCTGCGGGAGACTATGGAAATAAACCAATTACTCGAACTTTAACAGAGTTTATTAAGGGGTGGGAATTTTATGACTTTCAACCGGGTATAATGCGGGGACACGTTACTAACTTAGGTCAAATTATTTTAGGAAAAAAAGAAGGATCATCACAATCTCCAAAGTTAGATAATGATGGTTCAACACTCCCAGAACTATTATCATTCTGGTATGAAAATGATCGGGTAAGTTTTGACAACGTGAGTGAATCCCTTGCTAAATGTACAAATATTAGAATTGACCATCGTAAAATTGGAGAGGATCGTCAACTTTGTCTTACAGAAGGATATGAAAAACCACTGTTATTAAAAAGGGCATCTGATGGGACGCTGCGTCTCATAGCATATTACATCCTACTCAACGAACCGGAATTACCACCGCTTATTGCTATTGAAGAACCGGAACGGAACCTCCACCCCGGTGCCTTATCAGACATCGCAAATGTCCTTGAGCAAATTGCCAAACATTCTCAAGTCATTATTACCACCCACAGTTCACAACTGCTTGGCGCGTTCAATCCAGAGAGTTTGTCGGATTCCCTCGGTGTTTTACTGCTAAATAACCGTCCCGGTGTCGGCACAGAGGTGCTTAACCTTGAGGATTACAGCGGTGAAAGTGAAGCACTTCAAGGTTGGATTGCAGATTTCGGGATTGGCAGTGCAATTTTTGATAGCGGACTACTACCTACCGATATGGAGGGGACAGCCGAATGCCAAGCATAAGAATCTGGACTGTTGAGTCAGACAACGATGCAAAGGCAGTCAAGTGTTTGGCACAAAAGATTTCGGAATTTATGGAACTTGGTCCAATTTCTATCGGTATATCTGGTAGACTTAAGCCTTCAATAGACCTTGAGAAAGCTGTCCAGAATTACCTAAAACAAGATGATTGTGTAATTATAATTCTTGACCAAGATGGACCAATGACACAACATAAACAATTGCAACAATCTAATTCAAACATAAATAGAATAAAACGGATCGTCAACAACCGTCGTTTTGCTGGTAAAGTGTTTCTCATAGAGACTGTTAGGGAATTCGAAGCGTGGCTGCTTATAGATTGTATCGGTGTATTTTGTTATTATGCCACGAAACGCGCACAGTATAGGGAAAACTGTCGTAATAAGGTATCAGTAAACCCATCTCTCAATCGGTTGGTAAACCGTTACCAAAAAGGTAATACAGAAACTATCGTTGAGCCTGTAAGTGGCGGTAAAGGTGCTAAAGAGCATCTAATTGAGTTTTCTGAAAAGGTTTTCCATGAACTCAATCCCAATCTAACCCCAAGAAACATTGATCGTGAAAAATACCACGAAACGCGATCTCCTGAAGTGGCAGAACATATTGAGATCAATAGAGAAACCTTGCGGCGCAATAATTCTCTCAAAAAACTCGGTGAAGTGATAGCACGATTCCAATGACGTAACAACATGGTGCTGAATAAATAATCATCATAAGCGTCAATTTAAGAGGATTAATCCGTTTTAAGAGTGTTTTCAGTCCATAGGTCGCTTCGCTCGCTCCGACCTACGATTCTATTTTTTAACATTCACGCTTGTGAAAAATGCGGCAAACAATCGAAAACTGTAGTGAACATTGAAATTAAAGAGACACATTTCTGTAGAAGCACTCTCCGAATCGCGACGAAGCCACGGATAGTCGGGAATCGGAGTTCCCTCCTACAAATCATCAGTATATAAATAATTCTAAAATTAACCAAAATATAGCAAAGTTGTCTCTATTCAGCGATGCAGTAGAGATGTTGAGTTCCGCGTAAGTATAACTCATCCCCAACGAAAGCTGGAGATGCGTTGAAACTATCATCCAGTTTGTTTTCTGCCAATACTTCAAGTTCTGGTCCGTGTTTAAGAACAGTAACAGTCCCGTTTCGACTTGCGATGTAGACTCGGTCAGCTGCTCCAGCAATTGAGGAATAAACCCCTGAGATACCTGCGACCCTTTCTGGTCAGTAGTGCACCGTCCCTGTATTTCTATCAATAGCGGTGAGTATACCGTTATTACTCTTTAGGAAGTAGATTATATCCCCACTCAATAGTGGCGATGGCACATAAGGTGTATCACGGTTATATTCCCATACGATAGCATCTGTACCAGTAATATCACCATTGGCAATATCAAGGTTAATTGCTTGCAACGAACTCCCGCGGAAACCACTGATGACATATACATGTCCATCTGCATATACAGGTGAAGGAATAACATTTCGTGTCATGCCGCTACATTCCCAAACCACTTCACCGTTTTCTAAATCATAACTACGTGTGCGGTTCGTAGCTGGAACAATGACTTGTGATTTTCCGTTGTGTTCAACGATAATAGGTGATGTCCATGTGGTGCGTTCATCACGGTCTATTTTCCATATTTCATCACCTGTTCGTTTGTCAAGTGCTGTGATAAAGGATTGTCCCTCTTGATCTTGCAGAATTACTATTGCATTTCCATGGACTATAGGACAACTTCCTTCACCAAACGTCCCAGCTTTACGCATTGTTCCGATATCTTTTTCCCACTTGATATTCCCATTCATATCCAAACAATAGAGTCCTCGAGAACCGAAATAAGCATAGATATGCTCTCCATCGGTTACTGGAGAGTTGGATGCGAAACTTGCATCATTGTGCATACCTTCATGCGGTACAGCCTCGCGTAGCATTTTCTCCCATGCGATGCTGCCATCACTTCTGTTTAGGGTGATGAGTTTGAACTGATATAGGTTTTGATTCCGACCTCCGCTTCCACCTCTATTTCCTTGATCTCGCTGAAGAAACCCACTAAACGGATTCTCATCTACAGAAGTGTCTTCCTCCTCGGTTTCTGTCTGTTCTTCTTCAACTGGTTCTTCCACTTTTATTGCTGTCTGTATAAAGATTTTATCTTCCCATATAATTGGTGTTGCGTGTCCTAAGCCTGGTATAGGTACTTTCCAGCGTATGTTTTCAGATTCACTCCAAGTTAGTGGTGGTTTAGCATTGACTGCTGCTCCATTCGTATGAGGTCCCCGCCAATGGTGCCAGTTGTTTTCATAATTTGAGGCATTTTCTGTTTTTGTTGCATGTTGATCAGCAATAGTTTGTATTGTATACATTGCAAACATAACTAATACACATACACATATCGTCAAGATTGTTGTTTTTTTCATTATAGTCTTCCTTCATTTTCATTAATAATGTTAAATATACGCTTATTCAGCGATGCAATATAGATGTTGCGTTCCTCGCAAATATAGTTCTGAACCGACTATTGCAGGTGATGCGTTAAAACTGTCATCAAGAGAATTCAGTGCGATAACTTCAAGTTTTGGTCCATCTTTTAAAACAGCGACATTTCCATTCCGATCTGCAATATACACCCTACCTGCGGCTCCAACAATGGATGCATACACATTGGATACACCTTGAACCCTTTGTGGACCAAAAATTACATTACCTGTTTTCCTATCCATAGCAGTGAGGATGTTGTCATTTCTTTTTAGGAAGTAGATTGTGTCTTCACTCAATAGCGGCGATGGTACATAAGGGGTATCACGGTCATATTGCCAATCGACAGCATCAGTTCCTGTAATATCTCCTGATGCGAGTTCAAGGTTAATTGATTGTAGTGAGAACCCTCCGTGTCCACTCATAACATATACATGTCCATCCTTATGCATTGGAGATGGGATAACATTCCTTGTCAAACCGCCGCATTCCCAGATTATATTTCCATTTGCTAAATCATAGCTGCGTGTTCGATATGATGCAGGAACGATAACCTGTGAAGAGCCGTTGTAGTCAACCACGATTGGAGATGTCCAGGTTGTTACTTCATCTCTGTCCATCCGCCAGATTTCATCACCAGTTCGTTTATCCAGTGCTATTATAAAGGATTGTCCTTCGTGGTCTTGTAAGATTACGATTGTATCTCCATGAATAATTGGACAGCTACCTTCTCCGAAGGTATTTCTTTTCCGCATGACACCTATTTCTTTTTCCCATTTGATATTCCCTTTAAAGTCTAAACAGTAGAGACCACGGGAACCGAAATAGGCGAAAATATATTCACCATCCGTCACTGGAGAATTGGATGCGAAACTTGCATCATTGTGTATACCTTCGTGTGGTTTGGTTTCTTTTAGCGTTTTTTGCCATCGTGTACTACCATCACTGCGGTTTAGCACGAGAAGTTCAAACTTAAATGCGGGTAAGTTTCTGTTTCTTCTACGTCTTCTATTGGACTGGTTATCCCCTTCTGTGTTATCAGAATTAGCCATCTCACCTTGTATTGCAGTCTGAATAAATATCATATCTTCCCAAATAATAGGGGTAGCATGACCCATGCCGGGTATGGGAACTTTCCATCGTATATTTTCAGTTTCACTCCAAGTCGTGGGTGGATTTGCATTTAATGCCATTCCTGTTGCCAGTGGTCCGCGCCAGTAATGCCAATTATTCTCAAACTTTAGTGTGGGGTCAACTTCTGATCCGTGTTTATCTGCTACTGTATTTGATGTATATACTGCAAATATTGACAAAGTACAGATACACAATAGCATCAACAGTATTCTTTTTATCATAATAAAACCTTTCCTCTATAATCCTATTGGTCGACAAAGTTTAGGACAATATATCTTCAATATCAAGGGGTTGTTCTAATTCACTGTTTGCTGCTTCAAGTTTTTCACGGCTTGAAACAACACAAACCGATGCGCTATCTTGATTTTCTTCAAATAGTCGAAGCAGTGCACGTTTTACTTCAGTTGGTGTAGCACTTCGGAGTTGTGCGTATCGTTCCTCACGCATTTCACGCGTCTGACCGGTGAGGTGATGACTGAGTGCGTCACTTGCTGCTTGGCTTGGACGAATCGGTTTCTCGGCACTTTTCGCTGTAGCGATGATTGCGCGGTCTATATCCGTCTGTGTCCACTCTACCTGTTTGATGTAGTCCACCGTCTGCTCAAAAACATTGATAGTTCTTGCCACGTGCGGATCTCTGTATGAAGATTGGTATAGTGCAGCATCAAACGGACTATATGACAATCTTGCACCGTAAGCGTTACCTTTGAAGCGTATTTCACTCAATATGTAATCCATGCGTACGAGATGTGTTCCGATAGTAAGCAGTGTAGAATCCGGATGTGAATAATGCGGTGCAGGCATTACATGCGCGCAGTGTGCAATCTGAATCGGTCCAGCTAAACCTTCTCGTGGTGGCGTATCAAATGTTTTGTAGGAAATAGGTGTTGATTCTATTGGATCATTACCCATATCATTTAGCCACTCGGTAAGTTTAGCATGTGTTGTCTGGTATGCGTTATCGGATCCCGTAAAACTCACGGTAACACGACCTCGTGTTAATATAAAATCACGTATCTCTTCTATGTGACCCATGAGATCAGTGTTCTGTTCGTCAAATTTGTTGAGTAGTGTCTCACTGGTGCGAAGTTGTGGTAGTCCATAGACAATCTCGGACAGGTATCCGTGTGGAGAGAGACCTCGTGATGCGTGATGTATTGCGGTACTTGAACCGTCGTGAATCATCTCTGTCCGATATTCTGCTACTGCTTGGACAATTACATCGTGGAGTCGTTCCTTGTCACGCGGGTTTACAGAAAAAATATAGTCTTGTAAAACACCTAATGCCTTTTCCATGTTATCATCAAGTGCTTTTAGACTGAACCTTAGGGACTGCATTGACCGATTTGCGTTAAGCGCATGTGTGTTAAATCCAGTACCGCACCCGATTCCACCCGTCACTGATGATTTTCGCTTTGCCATCTCCTCAAAATTCATATTCGCAGCACCGAGTTTTCTAATTGCATCGGTATATCTTGGCAAATATGTCCAAAGATGTTGTGGCAGTCCTTGCAGGTCAAAGTTCAGAATGAGATAGTTAACTCCGTTCGCGAAAACATCGTTTCGGAGTATATCTTGTTCTCCAATTTTCTCAATTTTCGTGGGAATATGTTTCGGTTTATCCGGAAGATCGCTAATTTGAAGCTGGGGCAATTTTGCTAATGCCTCTGGCGGATTCGGTTGCCCGTTCATTCGTTCAAGTTCTGCGGCATCAGCAGCAATCTGTTCGGTTTGTTCATCCGTAAGCTGTGTGCGGATTTCCTTTGTGCGTTTTTCTAATTCAGCGTCAAGTTTCGCTTGCATATTTGGATCGGGAGAAAGCACACTGGTTAACCGGTGGGGATTGTCAACAAGTCGTTCACGGATCAATTCATTGAAGATAGCAGGATTTTTCTCCCAACGTTCACGAATAGTCGCCAGACTTTCACCCATTTTTAGGAATGTGTCTGTATTTTTCTCGTATATCCATGCTTCAATCACTCTAAAAAGCATGCGGAGTGGGAACATTGGAGCCACTTCTTGGTAGTGATAAGTTGATTGTTGGAAAGCCGCTTCTACCAATGCACTGTCTAACTCGTTATCAGCGAGTTCGGTAAGTGTATCATTGACTAATTTTGTATATGCTTCAAGTCGGTCTTCTTCGCTCCCTTTGAGTCCAGCGTAAAATGTACTATTGGGACCGATAGAACTTATACCTGAATAAATCAGATCTGCACCTAATTTCGAGTCAATGATTGCTTTTTTGAGCGGTGCTGCCTCATTACCGAGTAGGATTAGACTTAGGATGTAGCACATTGCGACATCTTCAGGGTCAGTTGCATCTCCAATTAGCCAACTCAACATCAGATATGTTTTTTCAGTGAGAGTTTCATCAGGGGCAACGGGATATGTATCGGTTACGGTCTGTGGTGATGTCCATCTCTCCTGATGAGTTACATCGGAATTCAGCGGTTTTAGTGATAAAATGGTCTCATTTTTTGAGATCTTATCAAGTTTGTCTGCAAGAAAATCAAGATAATCCGTTGTTGGTATATCCCCATACAAGAAAAAGAAGCCGTTACTCGGATGGTAATATGTTTCGTGGAATCCTTTGAGTTGCTGATATGTTAGGTTAGGTATTGCGTCTGGGTCTCCTCCAGATTCCTTTGCATAGAGCGTGTCGGGTAGAAGTCGGCTTGTCATGGATCGGTATAGCCGCGATTCAGGATCAGAAAAGACCCCTTTCATCTCATTGTAGACGATTCCAGTAATTTTTAAATCTCCAGTAGGATTTTCCGGATCTACTGGAGCAAGGTGGTGTCCCTCGCGCTTGAATGTTTCCTCTGTAAGCAATGGATGGAATACAGCGTCAAAATAGACTTCTGCTAAGTTGAAGAGATCTTTTTTAACATTGCTTGCAACGGGGTAATAGGTATGGTCAGAACTGGTCATGGCGTTTATGAAAGTAGCCATGCTCATCTTAATCATTTCAAAAAACGGTTCTTTAACGGGGAATTTCTGTGAACCAGCTAAGACTGCGTGTTCAAGGATATGGGGTACACCTGTATCATCTGTTGGAGGGGTTGGAAAATTGATTGAGAAAAGGTTTTCGGAGTCGTCTGTATATAAATGTAGCAGACGTGCCCCACTGTGATGATGCGCCAATTCGATTGTTACAGCCCGCAATTCGTTAATTGGTGTGATTGCTTTTACTTCAAAGCCTTTTAGTTGTTGTCCAGGTTTTAGGTCAATGGGCGGGTGCGGGTGCCCGCCTATATCAGCCGAAAGTTTTGAATCCATTCTTACCTCCAGTTTTTATTTGATCTCATTTTCTACTGAATATATGGTTAACACGTTTATGTTATATGTCCTCAATTATAAGGGGATGATCCATTTTCTGATTTTCAGCTTCTAATTTCTCACGACTTGCAATAACGCATATTGCGGTTTTATCTTGATTTTCCTCAAGAACTTGAAGTAGTGCACGTTGGACTTCCTTGGGGGTTGCGCGTCGGAGTTGTGCGTATTTTTCTTCAACTACTTCTTGTGTCTGTCCCTTAACATAATGCCAGATGGAATCAGTTGAGGCTTGACTGGGTCGGACTGTTTTTATGTAATCTGACGATTTCGCAATAATAGCACGGTCAATATCAGTCTGCGTCCACTCTGTCTGTTTTACATAGTCAATTGTCCGTGCGAAAACGTTGAGTGTACGAGCGACGTGCGGATCACGCTCAGATCCTTGGTGGATCAAGGATTCATAAGGGTTATAAGAAAAAAGAAAACCGTAGGCATTGCCTTTAAGCCGGATTTCGGGCAACATGTAATCATTTGATAAGATATGTGAGCCGATTGTCAGGAGTCCTGAATCAGGATGTGCGTAGTGCGGTGCTGGCATCATCTGCGTGCAGTGTGCTATTGGAATAGGAGCTGCCAATCCTTCACGTGGTGGTGTCTCAAAAGATTTAAAACCTATCGGTACTGGGATTATTGGTTCGTCACGCATGTTGTGAATCCATTCGGAGAACTGTCCTTGAAACACCTCATAAGCTGCGTCAGAACCAGTAAAACTGGCGGTCACGCGGCTTTGTACTAATAGAAACTCGCGAATCTGTTCAATATAACCGATAAGTTCTTCATAAGATTCATCAAAACGGTTGAGCAACATTTCACTCGTGCGGAGTCGTGGTAGTCCATAGACAATATCTGTGAGAAATCCACGTTTTGAAAGTCCGCGGGCAGCACGACGGTTTGCAACATGTGGCCAATAATAATCGTGTTTAGAATCCGCTGCATGATTGAGAACGTCGTAGAGACGTTCTTTATCGCGTGGATTCACATCAAAAACCAAATCGTACAAAATATCTAAGGCATCCTCTATTTTACCGTCAAGTGCTTTGAGGCGAAATTGCATATCCCATATTGGATGATTCGGATCAAGTGCGTGTGTGGTAAAGTTTGGCGAGCATCCAATGCCGCCAGTGGCTGCTGCTCTACGTTGTGCAATCTGCTCGTAATTCATCTTACCCGCGCCGAGTCTGCCGATGGCATCAGTGTATCTCGGTAGGTATTGCCAAAGATGTTGCGGTAACCCTCGCAAGTCGAAATTCAACACAAGATAGTTCACACCGTTTGAAAAGATGTCGTTCCGAAGCAGAGGACGTCCCCGAACTGTCTCAACAGTTGTTGGAATATGTAGTAGTTCTTCGGGGAGTTCTGAGACATGCAGTTGCGGCAACTTCGCTAAATCCTCAGGTGAACTCGGTTGTCCACTCATACGTTCAAGTTCAGCGGCATCTGCGGCGATCTGCTGCATCTGTTCATCGGTGAGTTGGGCGCGAATTGCTTTCAGAGGTTTATTTTCCTTGGCATCAAGCCTTGCCTGCATATCTGGGTCAGGCGTAAGGATGGTCGTCAACCGATGTGGGTTGTCAAGGAGCCGCTCGCGGATTAATTCATTGAAAATGCGCGGATTTTGCTCCCAACGCTGACGGACAGCAGATATGTGCGTCCCCATTTTTAAAAAGAGTGTCGGTTCCTCTTCATATATCCATGTGCCTATAACACGCATTGCCATTTGATACGGGAAACTCGGCGTGACTTCCTGATAGTTGTAGGCGATTTGTTGAAATGCAGCTTCCACTTTCTCTTTGTCAATTTCTTCGTCTGCAATTTGCGTGAGTGTATTGATGACCAATTCTGTGAAAGCGTCAACGCGCCCTGTTTCACTTCCAACCAAACCGACACTAAACGTTCTATTCTGTCCCATCTTACCACCAAAAATATCAAAAATATTGTATCGGATATCGGTTCCAAGTTTAGAATTGATAATTGCCTTGCGGAGCGGTGCGCCTTCATTATCAAGGAGTATCCTGCGTAATAGATTGCACAAGATAGTCTCTTCAGGATCCGTTTTATCTCCGATGATCCAACTGAGCATTAGATACGTCTTTTCGGTGGGTGGTTCATCTGCACCAATTGGGTAGGTATCCGTTACAGTCCGTGGAGATTTCCATCTCGGCTGATGTGTAATCTCTGGTCGGAGAGGATGTAGAAATCCATTTGTCCCTGTCTTTGGGATTGCTGCCAGTTTATCGGCGAGAAATAAGAGATAATCTTGTGTTGGGATATTACCGTAGAAGAAGAAATAACTGTTGCATGGATGATAATAGGTTTGGTGATACGTTTTCAATTGTTCATACGTTAAGGCGGGTATAACCAGGGGATTTCCAGCACCATTGTTGGCATAGCTGGTATCAGGCAGAAGATTATCCTTTACGGTAGAAAATAAGCAGTATTCTGGAGTGAACAAACCAATTTTCACTTCATTATAAACGATACCGTTTATTTTTAAATCTCCTGTCGGTTGATCTGGGTTCACAGGTTCAAGATGGTGTCCTTCACGTTTAAAGGTATCTTCAGTCAGTAGTGGGTGAAAAACCGCATCAAAGTGGACTTCTGCAATATTAAATAGGTCTCTTTTGACATTGTTTGAGGTATAGTAGAAACCATGATCGAGGCAATTCATGGCGTTCGTACTGTCATAGGACGCTAAACTCATCTTCATGACCTCGGAGACCCCTCGCTTTACTGGATAGTTCCGGGATCCTTTCATTACGCAGTGTTCAAGGATATGTGGTAATCCTGTATCATCAAATGTTGGTGTTACTGGACTGATTGAAAACAGGTTTCTGGTGTCGTTTGAATAGAGATGCAACAACCGTGCGCCGCTATGTGGATGCAAGAGTTCTATTGCTACTGCCCGCAGTTCGTTAATTGGAGTGATGTTTTTTACTTCAAATCCGAGTAGTTGTTGTCCGAGGTGTAGATCAACAGGCGGGTGCGGGTTCCCGCCTATATCAGCCGAAAGTTTTGAATCCATTCTTACCCCCGATGTTTACTTTTCAGATTTCTCTAACTTTGCACAGACCAGTTCATTATCATTTCTTGCGAAGACGTGCTTATATGCAAATGCGGGATGCGACCATGTAACCCCACCTCTACGATTTAGTTGTCCACGTGTAGGTTCGATTAATTTTGCCCGACTGATGATATTCAATCCATCAGGTGATAGTTCAGTAATAAGAAGTTCTCCTTTTTCATTGAACATCCATACTTTGTCAGCATTTTTTACAAAATGGATCGTGCTCCATCGTGCTTTTGGTACAGCTGTAAGGTCTTCCCAAATTCGCTCACCGTTTCGTGCATCAATGCAACGGACTTCACCGTAACTATCCACACCGTAAATATAATCTCCGAGCCATATAGGTGTTGACATCGTAGTTTGGATTGCCTTCGTATTCCGCTCGTCTTTACCTTGTTTGTGCCATTTAAGTTGGACATCCAATTCTTCAGTTGCTAATTCCAGTAAATACGCCCCTTCATAGAAATTCGTAACAAAGAGTTTATTATTCTTCACAATGGGTGTTGCAATTCCGATCTCCCATCGCGTGGGTGGAATTGGGTATTTCCAATGGACTTCTCCAGTCTGAGGATCTAACGCTGCGACATTGTGACCAGTCCAGCATATTAGTACACGTTTTCCTGCCTGTGTTATCATTATCGGTGCGGAATATGAAGCATTATCGCTAAGTGCTTTCCATTTCTCCTCACCTGTTTTTCTGTCAAAGGCAACGACACATGCCTCAGGTTTGCCACCTATCTGAACAATGATTAAATCTTCATCTATGATTGGCGCACACGCAATACCCCAGATTGGCATATTAATGTTGTACTCTGCATTCAGGTCTTTTTTCCATTTGATTTCACCAGTTGCAGCGTCAAAACAGTGGAGGTGTCCCATTGCCCCTAATGCGTATGCAAGTCCATCATGGATTGTGACGTTTGCACGAGGTCCTACTGGATATTCAATTTTATATATACAATCATAAGTGTATGACCAGATTTCGTCTCCTGTTTCCCAATCAAAACAGTGAATGCGTTCAACCTGTTTCGGTTTAGTAAGTCTGTCGGTAATGTAAACGCGTCCATCAGCAACACTTGGACCACTATATCCACTACCTACAGGAACACTCCAACGGTGTGGTATTTCTGGACCATCAAATTCTTCAATGATACCTGTTTCTTTCCAAACACCGTCTCTATTTTCCCCACGCCACTGAGACCAATCATCTGCAAGTGCAAATTGTATTTTTATAGATATAACAGCAATAAAGATAATGAAAATGGACGTAATATATTTCATATTGATTTCTATAACTCCTCTGTCAGTGATTCCAGTATTGATGGCATTTAATGTCTTTTTAATTTCGGATGTTATTGTATGAATCTGCGATGTTGATTATACCTGATGTTAGAGAAATGGTACCTACAATTCCAGATTATATTCTATCACTTTAGGTATAGGTTGTCAACGGAAAATGTGCAGAGATATTCAATTACGGATTTTTCGATTCTTGTAAATACATCGGTTTTTGGTCCTTCTAAAAACGCACCAAAAAAGGCTGTTTTTCGCACATTGGTGCGTTTTGATTTTTGGGGTTATGCCAATCTGGTTCTGGGTTTATAGGGTAGTGCGAAATTTTTGAAAATTTCATTTTGGTGCGTTTTTTATTTCCTTGGTCTTGGTCGGTTTTTGTACGGACATTTCTGTGGTTTTTGTTGATATTACAGGTTGTGTGCGGTTTTATTTTCATAGTGGTAGTATTATAACTGGTGTTGGAGGATGATGGAAGGGTTTGGGAGGATTGGAACAATATGTTTCATGTATGTTTTAGGTGGTTTTCAGTTTTTAGAATTGCGGAAGGCGCGAGATTGTCTGAATCACTGAAGGCGCGGAAGGAAAAGGTATTTTCTGGGTCTTCAATAACGTGAGTTCGGAATAAGTAACTTACGAAATAGGCTGAATCCCATCCTAAATTCCGTTGGCATTGTTTTATGTAGAAGCATCCGAATTTTCAGAGTCATTCTTGACTAAATAAGTCATAATAGCCCTATAAAACCATACTGAATATAAGTTCGTGGCACATGATAAAATTGTGAAAATTTCCCTCTGACTCTGAAAACTCTGAATCTTTAGAACGTCAGTAATGTAATTATCATCATATCAAAGGGTTTCCTACTGGCACACAATACTATCATTAATCGAACTCACGTTACATTAAATAAGCATGTATTATTGATGCTCAAACTGATCGTTTGGTTCAACTAACCTTCCCAAAATTTCAGCCTCAGCCATTTGTTCTTTCCGTACGATTAGATTTTCTTCCGCGCCAACATTCCGATATACATTTTCGATCCAGGATGTCTTGAAGGTATCACCTGTATTGTGGATAATAAGATTTCTTGGTGCTATGAGAGTCCCTGCAATTCGGAAATCTCCCACTTTACGCAAACTTGGTATTGGTAACGTCTTTAAAAACGCGTCATCGCTATTGTTATCAAATTCAGCTGCGTCAATGACAACGTTTTTGATATTTGTGAATCCCGCTGCTAATAACGCCCACAAACCTGCTTCCCCTATTCCGATTAAACTGACATCTGAAACATCACCTCTTGTGGAAAAATACAGCAATGTTGTTAATATATCCTGAATGCGTAACGCTGCAGTTGTCCGGTTATATGTGGTGAAATAGTTAGTGTCTTCGGATCTCTCATATTCCCCATGTTCTCCTGTTTCGAATACATCTATAATCAATACTTTCCGATCAGAATTAATCAACTCTTTAATCAACGGTAAAGGTTGCCCCGTTTCGGAATTGATTAACTTCTCTTTGCCTTCAGGATGTACGATGACAACTACTGGATCGTGTCCAACTAATGGTTCTGTTCGGAATAGGACTGCAGGAATAGCGTCTCCTATACCATTTCTACTAATCACGATGTGTTGTGCAGAAAAATCGGCATGATAGGTTGTTGGAAATGCCCCTTCTGGTTCAGTAAGTGTTACTTCATCGCTATTAGGTATGTGCAAGCCGAGGGAATGTTGCAATGCATTCCCCATCTCCTTCCTAAATGTGTGATGTTCATCTTCATTTGTCGGTTTTCGTTTATCGATTTCATCCTGTGACAGTTTTGTCCAAGTAGGTAATATATCGTCCTGTTTTAAAGCATGTGATGGCAGGTCGCGATCAGAAAAAACCAGCAAGTCATCATCCGATTCTACCTGATATGGCACTTCTTTATATGCAGACGTATCCTCTACTTCCAATAGCCATTTTGCGAACCACGCATATACTGCTTCACGACTCTCTTTATTGTAGTTATGTTCTGCATCTACCTGAACTTGATGGATTTTGTCCTCAGCACCAAAATGTGCATAAATGCTACGAATGGCGGGATACTCAACCGTTGGCGTATTGGAAGTCCAATCGCCAGTACAAGATACAAGTAGAAGAGGGCGTGGTGCCATCAATGCTCCTATTTCAAGATTACTTGCATCTAACCGCAAATTAGGTGCGTTTTCACATAGACACCCACCTTGCATCGTTGCTGAAATCATATTTACAGGTGCGGACACCTTGATACGTTCATCAACAGCAGTTAGGATAAAGGTTTGCGAACCTCCCCCTGATGCACCTGTGCAACCGATACCTTCCTTGTCAACATCCGGAAGACTTTGTAAGAAATCAATAGCACTGATTCCGTTCTGGAGTTGCAGCCCCATTGCACTCAATCCCCACAGTGCTTCTCGTGCACCTCCGAAGCGATGTTCAAGCTGCTTGGCACTATCGTTGTAACCTATCATATCGAATGCAAAAATAACATATCCTTGTTTAGCAAAGTTGATACATCGTGCTGGAATTGAACCGCGTTCAATATCTTCAATGCGACCACGCCCCCAATGTCCATGAGGACTAACAATTGCCGGAAACGGACCAGTTTTACCTTTTGGTCTATAAAGATTCCCCGTAGTCAAAAACCCAGGAAAAGGTTCAAAATGAACTTTTTCTACGGTGTAATCTTCATGTTCTATTTTTCCAAAAATATGTCCGTTCAGCGGTGTCGGTTCAGGTTCAGGTACTAATCCGTTTGCCACGCGTATCTGTTGACGTAGTACTTCGGCTTTTTCTGTCCACTCCGCTTTGGTGTAATTTGGAAATGTGTATTGTGTGTTTAGATCGCGTGAGGGTGCACCTCGTGCATCATTAACAGTGTGTGATGGGTCAACAAAAACATGTGCAAGTTCGTGGTGTTGTTCAGCCATTGTTTTTCTCCAAGCAGATAGGTTCTTATGTCAAATATAACTTATTCCCCAATTATTAGGATTATCTTCTTTCAGATTTTCATCTTGTTTATAGCAATAGGTAGTATCGGTATTCTATATTTACGTAAAAACATCGCGTGATTCTGTTAATCAAGCGATGTTTATTGTGTTACGATTTCTTGTGATTTGTGTTTTCTTTTTCTTTGGGACTTGGTAGTGGTTCTGTGAAGGTTTCACCACGTGCTTCTGCTTCCATTTTACGCTTTTCCCACTCCTCTAATTCTTGATATACCTCTGCTTTGCCTTCTGCTTTACCCTTGGCAAAAACTCTATCTTTAAAAATTCTTGCGTAACCTAACATGATGAGCTCCCATATATGTGATAGTATGAAAAACCAACCGACAATTAACGTCATTAAAACTGCGGTACGTTCCAATGTGGTTTCTCCCAAACTTTTCCAAGCCTGGTCGGTTAGCAATTCTACTAAAGTATTTACAACTATTCCAACAGAAAAGGTCCAAACAAATATATAGAACCATTTACGTGGTATCCTGACTAACGAAACATATTCGTTTTCAGTTTGATTACTTGTCATATTATCAAAATTATGCCATAGCAATTTACTTTATGTCAAGTATAATATGATTATACTAAGGTTATTTTGTTTAGAGAATATCTTGTAATGGATCTTACGATGGTTCTTCAGTTGACAATGTATCGGAAATTTTCCTGAGATCCTTCGCCATTCCAACTACCAAATTGAGTAGTGCAGCCGTTACATAAGAAGAAACCATTGTAATTATTCCGTATAATGGGAAAATAATTATTGATATTAATCCAAAAGTCCAGTTAAAAGATATAGACAGGTCGAAATCAAATGGGTTGAAAAAACCTGGTAACATCAACCCGAAAACTCCAGCAATCAACCCACGTATTCCTATTGAAACATATACAATCAATGCTACTTCTCCGACCAACCTTATCAAGATAACTGCTATATTTAATAAAATATGATTTGTTTCTTCATGAAGTGTCTTGATTTTTTTTGACCTGTTCCAGAAAAGCATTATTAGGACCATTCCCGCAACAATAATGAACAGTGCCATTAGAATTGAACCGCCTAACTGGTACAAGAATAATCCTATTCCGTTGCTATCTCTCTCAGCAATAACACTTACAACAAGCATAATACTCCAAACAAGAGCGAAAGCATAAGTAACCACGCCCAAACTTTTGAGGACAATAGGTATCCATTCTTGGAAAGATTTATCCGTTTCCAAAGATTCAAACCATGCTATGATTCTACGTAAGTGTTGCATGTTGTATCCTTCTAAATATAGGTTTTGTGTGTGGATAATATACCAGATTCTATGATTAACCTCAATTATTGATTCCTGTTGATTCTGTAATCTGACACCATCCATCCTATTTGATATTCGAAAAACGTTCACGCGGTTCGTCTAACTCTGCAAGGACCCTTGTCCCAACCTTGAGATACCTACCGTTGAGCATCACAAATTTCTCTCCACGGAGAAACAGATATTCTCCTTCAAACTCGATTTTTTCATCTGTATCGGATGTTGACATCATTGCTAAACCGTCATCGGAGATTAGAAATGTATCTCTATTGCCATTGGACTGTACTGTGAAACCGGTAGCCAGAACATCATCATCCGCATTCACAGAAATTGGTTTAACCTTGGGGTGGTGTTCCACGTTGGGTTTCATTGGAAATATGATTACATTCAAAGTCGCGGGCAATTCGCGCTTGGTTTCAAATGTAAATTTATTATCGTTGAACTGGATGACAAGGTCAGTACTATCAGCAGTGCCGATATAGATATTACTTTGACCAGTTTCTTGCGTCCATGCTTGTCCATCATTCTGCATAATATATGTGGCGTTTAGGTGAAAAATCTGTTCCAGCACATGTTCTCCGACACCGAGAACTGCGTCATGCAAAATATAGTATTCACCCTTGAGATAAAAAATAGATCGTTTATGATGGTATTCTGGACCCTTATACCACCCCTCCACAAAATCATAAGCAGAGGTTGTTATCCATCGAGTATCAGGGTCCGGAACAATATCTGGTTGAGTTAGTTCTCTTTTTCCATCAATCAGGACGACGTTGTGTACCTCGCTTGCTGTATTGATAGAATCTCCTTCGTTACTTACATAATTGTGTTGAATTAGTTGTCTTCCATGTGCGAATAAAACGAAACTCAACTTATCATCATAACCTCGTTTATCGGATGGTCCGCTATCAAAACATAGATATTGTGCGTCAGGTTCCCAGCTATCTCTCATTACATAGTAACCTGTATAAGGTAGCGCGTATGATAATGTCTGCAACTGGCTATTATTTTGATTAAAATTAGTAGTATTTCGCAGTTCAATTATATCTGTATTGTCAAGTATATTAGGACCGAAAGGTGGAAAAGACTTATCTGGCTGACTAATATAGATGCATGCATCTAATAGTTTATCTAATAAAGTCTGTAATTCATCAATACAGTCAAATTGCCAAGTCTCCTTAACCCTCTCAAAAACTTTTAGAAATCTGGAAAAATCGGAAATGGCTTTTACTTGTGAACGCAGCAATATGTCTTTATGAAAACCATCGGGGTAAAAGAACGCATTAACTATCCACTTAAAACGACGAGATGCCAGCATAAGGAGTTGTGGACTAATACGAAATTTTGGGAAGAGAAGCGCAGCGATACCAATTTCTGCTGTTGCCATAATAGATGGAGTAGGATATACGGACAGCTTTAGCAAACACTCAAGATATAATTTTGTTGTATCAATTGTATCCGTTTTTGCCAAATATAGGATACCATCAAAGTTTTTTATATACTCTTTACGATAGGTTGTATAAGCGGATATTGCAGCCGAATAGTCACCTCTCATAACAGCAGATTGGACATCTTCCAACCCGTCATATTCCAGATTGAGATAACCGAAAAACGTTTCATTACTTAATGGAAATTTAGATTGAATCTGACCCGTAAAATTGCGGTTAAGGACGTTAGTATAACAATTAATCGCTGAATACGGAATTGGAAGATTGCGCGCACTTGCAAGTAAGAATGCTGATTCAATCGGATGAATAATATGTGTATCTGACGGTGATGGAGAAACTTCAGTGAGATTCGCAGCAATCCGTCCAAATCCTGCAAATCGCCATAGTTCAGATTGCGGCAATACTGAACACACGCAGCCCGCTAATGCCAACACACTCCCAGCTGCCAATCTTTCACGTGCTGTTGGTGCTTCAGGATAGGTATATAAATACTCAATGTGTTCTAATAATATTTTGGCTAACGGTTCCCATGCTGGTTTGTAAAGGGTTTCGTGTGATGCAATACCGAGTGCTTCAATCACGCGTGCTGCCACTGATTCAAGTTGCCATGCGGGATGTTGGTCGTTATATTCAATTGGGATAGGGTTTGTTTCCGCAAAGGTGAGGAGTTCTTCAAAATCGGCTATCGGTTCAAATTGGTCAATTACTGGTATTTCTCTTTTTGAAAGTTCTGACGCAACCAACGCAACATGTTCAGATTGAACTGTCGTATATTCATCTTTTGACATATCATTGCTCTCTTGACTACCTTTTATTGTATGTGATATAATAACATCATTCGAATGGTGTTGTCAATTGTGCTTACAGTATAGCAACTCGCCTACCTTTGGGTATATACTCAACTTTGCAATCAAATCTACAGAAACTAATCTTAATAACCAACAGGATTCACTTTCCAATGAATAAAACACTATTTACGATTTTAGTCATCTGGTTAATGGCATTTGCTTATGTCTCAAACATTTTCGCACAAAACGATACGAAATTGCGTTTACCGAATGGCGTGAAAGCTCGTTTTGGTAAAGGCACGGCAGGTCACGTTACATTCTCTCCCGATATGACGATATTAGCAGTAGCGAGTAGCATTGGAATTTGGATCTATGACGCGCAAACCGGTAAAACAGTTGACCTACTCACAGAACATACTTTTGAGGTATATGGAGTATCGTTCAGTCCGGATGGCTTGACAATAGCAAGTGCCAACAGTGACCATACCGTAAGTCTTTGGGATATGCAGACAGGGAAACAGATTCGGACATTCAAGGGGCATACACAGGTTGTTGGTTGTGTGGAATTCAGTCCAGATGGGAAAACACTTGCGAGTGGGAGTAATGGCAATAACGTGCGTCTTTGGGATGTGCAAACTGGAACACAGATCCACAAACTGGAAGGACATACGAATATGATCAATTGTGTGATGTTTAGTCCCGATGGACAGACATTGGCGAGTGGAAGTTATGAAAATACTCTTCGTTTGTGGGATGTGCAAACTGGAACACAGATCCACAAACTGGAAGGTCACACGGATGATATCTGTAGTGCAGCGTTCAGTCCAGATGGAAAGAGGTTCATAAGTGGTAGTAATGATAAAACCGTGCGTTTGTGGGATGTACAAACATGGAAACCAATACGGACTTTTACAGGACATACGAAAGGTGTTTATAGCGTCACTTACAGTGCTGATGGGAAAATGCTCGCGAGCGCGAGTTGGGACAAAACCATCCGCTTATGGGATGTTGAAACGGGAGAATCTCTTAAGACCATCACTGAAACGGACTATATTATGCATATAACGTTCAGTCCTCAGGATAGGACGTTAGCGAGTGTCAGTTATGATGGATATATTCGTCTTTGGGATACGCAAACAGGTGTCCCCTTTTTAACAATACCTGGACATACTGGTGATAAGACAAGCGTAATGTTCAGTCCAGACGGGACTATGTTGACAAGCGTAAGTGATTACACAATCATCCATTTATGGGATGTCGAGACAGGAGAAGCACTTATGATTCCTACAGAGCACACGCGTCCGTTCCGTAGTGCTGTTTTTAGTCCCGATGGAAAGTTGATTGTCAGTGTTAATTTGGACGACACTGTACGTCTGTGGGACATCCAAACAGAAACTGTTGTTAATACATTCACTGGAGATTCGAGTCTTATCTATAATGTTAAATTTAGTCCAGATGGTTTTATGCTTGCAGGCGGAAGTAAGAACGGCAATGTAATCCTTTGGGCAGTCCGGACAGGGACACATATCCAGATGTTGAAAGGACATAAAGATGGTGTAGGTAGTCTGGCATTCAGTCCGGATGGCAAAACCCTCGCGAGTTTTAGTAAAGACAATACCCTATGTTTGTGGGATGTGATAACCGGCGAACGTCTACATTCGTTGAAGGTAAAAAGGGATTGGCTTAATAATGTAGCGTTCAGTAGAGATGGGAAGATAATCGCATGTGCAAGTGATGATGGGAATGTGCTTTTTTGGGATGTCCAAACAGGTCAACTCCTACGCGAAATCGAAGATGATACGTATACCGTCATTGCCTTCAGTCCAAACGGAAAGACATTTGCATGTGGAAGCTGGTTTAATAATGTTGTGCTGTTTGATAAGAAAACATACATTCCATTAATGAAGCTAAACGGACATACGGGTAGTATTTATAGTCTTGAGTTTAGTCCAGATGGTAAGACACTCGCGAGTGGTAGTAATGATGGAACTGTGCTGTTATGGGATATCGAGTCTATTCCTATGGATTAGGCAGTGTCCCAAGTGTACGGTTAATATAAACCAAATTGAGTTGATTATCCTTCTTCGGTGTCAAAACCGCGTTCCTTTAGGTCGGGGATGTAGACACCGCTAACAACTCTATGAGATCAAAAAGGCTTGGCATTAGGTAAAATGCATTGTATACTATTTAGACCGTTTCAGTGGTAGGGTTGCAAGTCCTATCACACCACTTGCAATGGG
>JAJDWI010000032.1 GCA_022825665.1 Candidatus Poribacteria bacterium | reverse complement strand
TATGCAAAAAGACTTGCATATCATTGCACATGTCCACAACCATTTTGTTGCGTTGTGGCAACGACACTACAGGATATATGGAGAATGCGAAGGCTACAAGCGACCGAGTGCGTTTCGGATGATCAAACATCTGACGAAACTGAAACGACTTGAGAAATACCAACACTGGACTATCCCCTATTCTTGGTGTTTGCAAGAGTGTATCCAACGCATTGACAGAGGTTGGCAAAACTTTTTTGAAGGTAGAGCCAAGCGTCCGCCAAAGTTTAGAAGTCGGCATAAATACAAGTCCATGACGTTTGATGGTAGCCAAATTAAAATAGAAACTATTGAGAAAGAAAATGGATGTCCTGTTGCGAAAATCCGTATTAACAGGCGTTGGCATCGTTTCTGGTATAGCCGACCGATTGAAGGCAACATCAAAAGGGTTACCGTCAAGAAAGATTTTGTAGGGGATTGGTATATCACGCTCATAACAGATGCACAAGTCCTTGAACCCGCACCTAAGACTGGTAGGACAGCAGGGTTTGACTTCGGGCTCAAGGACTTTCTCACCTGTTCGGATGGCACGAAGTATCAATCTCCTGAATTTTATAAAACCGCTTCTACTTTGATCAAACGTGCAAGTCGTGCGTTGTCTTGGAAACAGAAAGGCAGTAATAATCGCAACCGCGCAAGAAAAAACTTGGCGCGTGTTCACAGGAAAATCAACAGACAACGCGAAGATCATCATTGGAAACTCGCACTTGAACTTGTCAGAAAGTTTGATGTCTGCTACTTTGAAGACCTCAACCTTGAAGGCATGAAACGACTTTGGGGTAGAAAGGTATCCGATTACGCATTCGGAGACTTCATGCAGAAAATCAAGTGGCAAGCACAAAAACGAGGCAAGCACGTTGTGCAGATTGACCGATGGACATCGACAAGTAAAGTGTGTCATGTCTGTGGACAAATACATAAGTTCTTTGATTTGAATGTCCGTGAATGGTGTTGCCATAACTGTAAAATCTCTCATGATCGCGATATAAATGCTGCCATAAATATTCATAAGGTTGGGGCATCAACCTTTGGAGTAGAGGGGATCAGACTTACTTCGGCAAGCACCCCTTGTTGATACCACAATCTACCCTGTGGCAGGGGGACTAAGAATCCCCTATGCTTTGGCAGGGGGAGTATGTCAATCGGGTTCAGGGGTGGTAAGGTCACCACTCAAGATTGTGGGACACCAGAATTTCTCAATGTATTCAATGATTAGGCGCGTGCCTTCTTCATGGCTAACATAAGGCGGTTTGAATGGATTATACATTGCATCCGTTAGGTCCCGTGCTAAAACTGCATTGAATCCCCATTTAACCATCTGCTTAATTGCAAAAGATCTACCAAGTACACACATATTGGTGTGAACTCCCATAAATATAAGGTTTTGGATACCTTTGTGTGCAAGTAGGTTGTAGACCTCCTGTCCGTTGTCGCTAATGGCATCTGCGTTATCTATTTCAATTATGGGATGTTGACGGTGCCATGCTTTGTAACTTTCTGCTTCCCCTGTGTCAGAACCACCATCGGATGCATCAACGGGTTGCGGTGGATCGGGCATTTCACGTTCCTGTGGGGGTTCAGCCTGTGGGTAGTTAGACATGCTGGTCCGTGCCGGATGGTCTTTGTAGAAATCCATTGTATCGGAAGGGGCATGTATTATCTGGACACCACGTTGTCTTGCGCGTTGAAGGACGATGTTCATTCTCGGTGCCATGATGTTGACGCGTTCGGTTGCTCCCCACGACCAGTGTTTATTCCACATGTCAACGACAATTATTGCGGTTTGGTTTGCTTGCCAATTGACCTCTTCTTCAATGATACGCCACCCGTTTCTACCGACTGTGCGCGCTTCCTGCCTGCGTATAGAAAGGGAAAGCGTATCTGCATCTGGGGAAGCGGAAAAAGCGTTTCGTGCTATATCAAATATCATAAATTTAAGTCCTCCTATTGGAGTAAGTGTTAGTACCGTTCTATCTATGATAAACCCATTCACATTGTAGTGGTGGGTTTTCGTGCCTACCAAATAACATAGATTATTGTTGTCCCTCTTTTCGCAAGACATAAGCATCCCCACCATTGGGATAGTATCGTTTGCGAATTCCGTATACTTCAAAACCGAAATGTTTGTAAAGTTGTCGGGCGGCTGTGTTTTTGACAGCTACCTCAAGAAATATCTCGTTTGCTTCGTGCTGCTGGACAATATCTAAAGCTGATGCAAGTAGGTATTTTGCTACACCACGACGTCTATATTCGGAGGTGACAGCAATATTCATTATGTGTGCTTCTCCACAATTGATATAAAAAACGACATACCCGATTACTTCGTTGTTTAGTCGTGCGACATATAAATGCATGTGTTTTTTCCGTGGGTGTAGAGATCTCCTAAAAAAGGAAATGTGCCATGGATCGGGGAAAGATTCATTTTCTATCGTCATTACCTGTTGCAGGTCATCTTGTTGCATGCACTCAAAGAGTAATTCTGGAATGGGTTTAGCAGTTGTCATAAGTGGAATTTTAGCAAAATGGTAGTGTGATGTCAAGAGTGGTTTATGCCGTTTTCCACGCCAAAAAAGTTTGACATCTTCGCTTAGATATGATATACTACTATAGTATTTTACCAATAGGAGGGATGTAAACATGGTTCAAGTAGAAGTAACAGTTGATTCTGGTGAAACATTTGATAGAGCACTCGCGAGGTTCAAAAAGATGTGTGGTAAGGCGGGTGTTGTGACGGAAATTAAGAAACGTAGTTTTTATGAGAAGCCGAGTGAAAAGCGGCGTCGAATCGAACTGAAAAGACAGCGGAAGGTGAAACCGAGAACGACAGAATACCGCCCACGCTATGATAATAACAGGTAAAATGGTTCAGGAGGTAGTCTATGCCTGATCGGGAAGTTCTGGAATCTGATGGGAACTATAAAGGACTTTTAATTCAATATTGCCAAGAACGTGGATTGAGCCAACCACGATTTTCCGAAACGCAACATGGAACACCAGACGCACCAAGTTGGAAGGTTACAGTTTATTATGGAGACAGGGTCCACGAAACAGAGGATCCGATACCCGGTGCGAAGAAAGGGGCTCATCAATTCGCCGCGAAACAGGTGCTTGAGGCAATCAATGAGAATAGAGAACGATTATTGGCAGGTGAAATGGACGCACCAGATGATGTAATAACAGAAGATGTTGAGATATCAGCATCTATGGAACCGCTTGAGGTTGCATTGCCGCTTGTTACAAGTGCGTTGACAATAGCCAATGAACGTCTCGGAACATCGCAACCTTCGCGATATCGAGGTGTTTCTGACACTGAATTCTCTCGCAAATTGTCGCAGTTAACGATGCAGATTGTAAGGGATTTGATGAAAGCGGCGGATGAAGCAAATATAAAGTTTCCGCATACATAATGATTAGTAATGGGGTCAGGTTTCTGACCCTTTTTTTATTTCTATTGTTTGTCCGTAGTCTGCTAACATGTTTTCAATGCCTTCCCACAGGAAATATCCACCGTCTGCTGATTGCTGGAAGCCGAAATCCGAATATGATTGAACGAATTAAACGTCGATTACGGCAACACCGATTTTTGTCACCTCTTATGGGATGTCCATATCCTGCTTCACGTTGGAATCGTTCTGTGAAACGAGTGTTACGAGAACTCGGACCGGATGCACAGGTTATGGATCTGGGTTCAGGAATGCATCGTCGTTCCCCGAATGTGATTAATTTTGAAATTGAACCGACTCCTTTGGTGGATGTTGTAGGTGATGGACACGCTCTCCCGTTTGCTGATTCAGTTTTTGATGTCGTTATCTCTGAGGCAGTGCTGGAGCATGTCAGTGACCCTATACAAGTTGTAGCTGAGATGTACCGTGTCCTGAAACCGAACGGATTTGTGTGTGCAGCCGTGCCGTTTTTGCAAGGGTATCATGCCTCTCCGCACGATTATCAACGGTGGACGACCACTGGATTTGTGAAACTTTTTTCTCGGTTTCATGAAGTAGAAAGTGGTGCGTGTGCTGGACCGACAACGGCTCTCCATTGGATTTTTCGAGAGTATGTCGGTCTTGTCTGTTCATTTGGAAGTTTGCTGCTTGCTAAGGTGGTGTCGCTTTTAGTTGGATGGTTGACGTTTCCGTTGGTTTGGTTGGATATGTTGTTATTATTGCATCCGCATTCGCATATATTGGCATCTGCGGTGTATTTTGTTGGACAGAAAAAATAGATTAACACCCCTCTATTGTAGGACGGGTAAAAAGACCCGTCCTACAATAGGTTCAGTTACTCAACTGGCTTATATTCTGCTGCGTCAACAAAATACAAGAACCCAATACACATTTCATCTGTTGTTTTATCTCCCCAACCGACTGGGATGGGTGGGTCATGCGGATTGGCAGGATTTGCTGGTGAATTGTCAAAGTGCGCAACAAGTGAAATGTGTGTGCCAGCAGGCAGGAAAATCGGTTTGCGGTAATGATAGATGTCCTGCCAGTTGAAATCCCAATCTTGTATCCAGATAAGATCAATAGGATTACCGGTAGGTGTTTTGGCAATCATCCGCATATCACGTCCGAGAAGGTGCATGTGCGGCATTGTCGCTAACAGATAAGTATCTTTTTTCACATGGCGCGATGCTTTGACAGCATACTTCTCTTCACCTGGTGGAATTACAAACTCGGTGTTAATTGCTTGTGAAATCTTCAACGGAACTGTCTTTGCAGTTTTATTAAAATAAAGTCCAACTCTTGACTGATCGCGTTCAGTGTGTCCGGTGCGGTAGTAGTGTACCTGTAGCACGATGTCAGCACCTTTTGGCAACAGATACCCGATTCCCTCTGGCAGAACGGAAGGTCTTAGACCAGGTGCCCATCCACCGAGTGTACCTACGACATCAATTCCTGGACCTGTTCCTTCTGTCACATATCCCGGTTTCGGATCCTTTGCATCAAGCTCGCGTGCCTGTCCTTCAACATCCAAGTAGACGATTACGTGGTGCACCGTCTTTCGGTTCCCGGGCTGTACATCAACTGCCTGAACATACATGTCTGTATCAAAGTTCGTGGGTATGATGAAATGGCGATATTCGTCTTCACCTTCAGGTTCAATTTCGTATTCCACAGGCATTTCAATGATATGGTCAGGTTTACCGAGTATCCATCCGTCGTTAAATGTTGGGTTCGGCGGAGTTTTGGAAAGGTCTCCAGAAGGTGCTCCTGCTTCTGCCCAATCAGTGATCATCTGGATTTCTTTCTCTGTGAGACGACGTTCGTTTTTGAAGTGTCCGTATCCTTCTGCGGGTTTCCAAGGTGGCATAAGTCGAGCATTCGTATATTCTGCAATTTCGGTTGCCCAAGCTTTTGCATCTTGGTATTCGGTTAACGCAAACGGTGCGACTTCACCTTGTCTGTGGCAGGATTGACACTGTCTTTGTAATATTGGTGCGATGTGTTCACTATATGTGATTTCTGCATACACACTGGGGGTAAGTAAGGTTATTGCGATAAGTAAGATAAAGAACTTTTTCATCGTTTGGTTCTGTCCTCCTATTTTGATTAATGATTGATAACTTCGGTTATGGATTAATGGTTAGGTGGTGGATCTTCGTAAAGTCTGCACCTTTTCTTTTATTTTCGTTGAAGTCGTTCTTTGTATAGTTGTGTTAGAAACATGACAAAGTCTACCCCTAAAATAGAATGTGTCTGATAACCCTATATCAAGAGATGTTATTCCAATGTATTTTGTGTCTCATTTGGTGGAGGTTCGTTGAACTCATCACCTTTCGCTTCTGCTTCCAGACGGCGGTTGTTCCATTCTTCCCATAAACCGCGTTCTTCAGCTTTTGCTTCAGCTTTTGCTTGTTTTATTTTTCGTTTAAGCCGTTCTTTGTATAGTTGTGTGAGAAACATGACAAAATCTACCCCTTGAAATAGAATAAATGTGATTCCAGTAGCAACAGCCATAACAGATGCCAACTGTGCAACGATGACTTGTGCTGCTTCCATCGGTGCGTTGCCTTTCGCAACCTCATGCCGAATCAACAATACGGCGTAAAGGATTACTTGAAGCGAGAATACTGATAGGGCGAGGTCAATCCATATCTTCCGTATGCTAAGTATTGAAATTCTATCCTCTTTTTCCAATCTTTATTCTCCTATTTATAATTATAGCATGTTTAAAAGTTGTATGCAATTAGTTTGTCCAGAGAAAGAAAATAGACAGACAATGAACCGTAGTCCACTGTCCGTCTTTCGGGTATGTTATTTGGAAGATCGCTGAGTTAATCCTGTGATTTCAATTCACCCCACCGTGTCGTGAGTTTGTTCTTAGGAGAGATCAAACCTTTCAACTTAGTGGTCATGAGCGTTTGACGTTCACCGGTGAAGGATATGTCTTCAATTTGGTAATAGTAAACAGCACCAGGTTTCGCTGAAGTATCTGTCCATTTATAGTGAGAACGTTCACCGGTGGTGCCTTTACCTTGAATTAACTTTTCATTTACTTGCTTGAACTCACCGTTCCGAGTGTTACTACGGAGTATATTAAATCCAGCGTTGTCAAGTTCGGATTCAGTTGTCCAACGGACAACGACTTTTCCATCTTCCAATGTTGGACGGAAGAAGGATAAGCTAACTGGTAGCGGTGAATGAAGGGTTTGACCTGGTGTGC
This sequence comes from Candidatus Poribacteria bacterium, assembly GCA_022825665.1. GTDB lineage: Bacteria > Poribacteria > WGA-4E > WGA-4E > WGA-3G > MSPOR6. Next base: position 19,423 of record JAJDWI010000032.1, on the reverse strand, counting down.
TAATGTCCTCTTGATGTCCATAGAAGACATAGCGGATTCTATAAGTTCTGATGTCCATGCTTGAGAGAATCCAGCCTTTGCGTGTTGTCCCGTCAGATACGGCACGTAAGAATCCATTATCTCCAATATCAGGAACGGTGTTTGTGCGTGCGACTGAAATACGATCACCGTTTTCAGTATTTGCCATAGGCCATTCCCAACTTGGTGGATCAAACCGTTTTCTATTTCCACGACGGTCATTTGCATCAGAAGCAAGGTTACCAACTTCGTCAACTAATTGCCACTTGCTACGATCATTTTCGTGTCCATTAGCGTGTAAGGTAATATTGAATCCGTAGACATTGAGAAAATCATCGCCAGAATCAACCATACCGAAAGTTTCTCGGTGTGTTGGCCACAGGACGAAGATATCGGAATTAGGTATGAAAACTTCACTCCGAGGTGCTCTGCGTGATGTAATCAATACAGAAGAATTCGGTTTAATTTTCAAATCATTAAGTAGGATACTTGCTTCACCTTTACCTTGCCAGTAAGCCGCATCACCGTCAGTTGTATCGTGGTTTGTGATAGTCAGACGCCAATTGTGTAGGTTTGCCCCAAGTGTCTTAGATGGATTACGTAGTTCAATCCACTGTGGCATTCTACCGAATGCGTTATCAGCATACATAATTTCACTGATATAGACAGCAGCAGTGATATCACTACCAGTTCCGGATAGTGCGTTGTTAGGATAACCGGGTGTTCCACCGTTTGCATTTGTGTTGGCAGCCATACGTCTATAACCGACACCTGTCCATCCTACATTACGGAATGCGGCTTCATCTTCACCATCTTTATTATCGTATGCTCCAACACCACTACGATCATTGTGTGTTGTCAAACGTTGGCGAAGATGAACAACATCTTTATCAAACCTATTATGAGTAAAACTTGGTGCATCAAATTTATACAGCGGCCACAATTCAGTTTTTGAAACTGAATTAGGATAAGGATCTTTTTGCAAATTCGAATGATATCCAGCAATATCCACGATTTTGTCGAGATCGTCGGTACCGGTTTCAGCAACACCTTTGTCATCATCAGCACCGGATCTTTGACCTTCAGCGTTATCTGGTTCCCGTACCATCAACACAAAATTACCATCGTCAGGTAACACGAAACTTTGAGCTATATAACGAACAGGACTCTTTAGCGTGCCTGGTGCCTGTTCTAATTCGCTTTTATTCACATTGTATCCAGCAGCAAGTGGATGATCATAGTCGTCCACTGGATCGGTAGCGACTATGAGAAACACTTCATTTTTTTCTAATTGGGCATTATCATTTGCCGGGAACTGAATCAGTGCAGTATCATTATCTATTGCTGTTACAATTGAAATCATGTAATTTCGTAGGTTTATTTTGCCATCGGAAACATTACGGAGTTCCATCCATTCGTATTTTTCATTAACTCCGGAAAGGTTCGCAACCTCATTAATAACAATGGTATTACTTGCAGGTTTTATTGTCCGTTCTTGTATAATATCTCCCTGCGTCAGAGGTTTAAAGGAATTTACACGTCCGGGTGAGCCAACGTAATCATATTCAATGTTGCCGGATGTGCGTGCCTTTAGATAGGTGTTTTGAGATGCTTCCCAACTACTTGCGGCTCTACCATCTCGGTTACTATACAGTGCCCCCTCTGCATTGGCATAAGCGTCCTTATCCTTTGGTAGTATTCTTGCCATAGAGATAAAGTCACGCGCCTGTACACTGTCCCCACTGGAACCTTTGACAGTCCATGCAGCGTTACCGGGTCGGTTGTTGAAGAAGTTTGTCACCGCATCAATCTTAGGATCTGCGAGAACTCCTCTTAATCCATTATTAGCATCAGTGATATCGGTGCCCATCAAGGCTTTCATAGTAACGATTACTGGATCAACATTGAGATTATGTAGTTCAATCCACTGGGAGGCTTTCTCAGCTGCTTCAATTCCGAGGTAACTTTCATCAAGTGCCCACATAATTTCACTGATACCGACAGTTCCGACAGCAGTACCTGCACTTTCTATAATAAGTGCGCCACCACCGTGGGGAGCTGTTAGATCAAATAGATACGCTAAATCGGGCATACCTACCCACATAACAGTATTTACATCTGATCGGAAATGTATGCCTCTTGCCCCGGGTTGAGATGCATCATCATTTCTAACCACAACTACGTAACTATTTCCAGGAATTTCGAATGTTCCATCTGGATGAACTACAGAAGGAGGACCTGGATCTGGTACTGTAGAAATATTTTCAACCACTTCAAACCTTGCATCTGCAGGTGTTGATTCCAAGTTCCCAAGTGCTTCAAGACTTGTAGCAAGAATAGGGTCAATCCTTGCTGGAGTTGATACAGCATTAGCTGCTACAGTAACAAATACAATAAGAGGAAGTTCCGCATATTGAGCAGATGGAACAGTAATTACTACTTCAAATGCGCGTTTAGAATCAGTTACACGTGCCGGTGTGCCAACTGACAAAGTACTACCAATATTATTATTAGGGTTAGTTTGACCTAAGACGATAAGGGAAATCTCGGATTCATGAAGCACACCGCCTGCTCCATCCGCTACATCCATCAAATCCTTATCAAATTCAATCCGCACTTTGAATATACTGGTTGAATCTTGCTCAATGGGTGGAACAGCAGATGGATCAGTTTCTCTTAATTCGGCAAAATCTGATCCATCAACTTTTACTAATTGAACAGATTTTCCCTTAATAGTATCATCTGTAAAAATAGTAGAAGTGGTATCTTTAGCATCTACCAATGTAATTGTTGCTTTCGGGTGATCAGTTTCTAAGTGACCATCCGTTGGATCACTATCATGCGGGTGGGCATGTACAGGGGTATGCACGAAAACTATTTTTATAGTGAGTATCAAAATTAAACTTGCAATAGAAAATGTCAATCTATTTGACAGGTACATTATTTATTCTCCTCTAAAAATCTAACTAAAACATTTACACTTTTGGGACGATATTTGCATAGACTTGCGATATCGCGCCCGACAATATAATTTGACCTAATAAGACAGATTCAGAGATAAATCTATTCTTACTAACATTTGGTTTCAGACATGTACATCCGGTTGCACATGTCAACGTTTCATTATAGTAGGCGGAAATTTCCGGTTTCCTTTAATATATGCGATTCAGAGATCGCACCTACATATTTTAAATCACAACATGATGTCGTAAGTAGTATTAGGTTACTACTTGCATCTATTGTAATGAAATGAAAAACTGTGGGATCAGTTTCTCTTAATTCAGCAAATTCTGTTTAATTAGGTTCTACTAATTGAACAGATATGCTTCATGTAATTGCATCCGAAAAGGTATTGCGATATCGGATACTAATAAATTTTGCTTTGGGAGTACAAATTCTGAATGACTATCAGGACTTTCTTGGGTGTTGGGTGTGTTAGGATCATCATGTAGGTTCATGATGATATATGTTGTCCTAAACACATACCCGATGGCGAGTATCACAACTGCATTTGTGATAGAAAATGCCAAAGAATATGACAGTTTCACTATTTGTTCTCCTCTAAAAAATCTAACTAAAAATCATAAAACCTATTGGGGCGATATATGCGTTTGATTCCGTTATCGCACCCGACAATACAATTTGAAATATCAGAAACAGATCAGGGACAAATCTATTCTTTACTAACCTTTGTATGGGCATGTGCTTATCCGATGCACATGTCCTCCACTTTCAGTGGGGCGGTTTTGCGTTGTAGGTGGGAATTTCCGGTTCCCGATAATATTGATGATCCTTAGATCGCTCCTACAAGTTTTATATCAAACCGCATTAATTTATAACGTTACCTATTATGACATCGGTTACAAAAATTGTCAACCGATGTATTATTTCAGTCTACCTTAAGATAACGTCACCCAGTATAACTGGGTTACAAAAAATGAGTCAACCCTTAAATATTAGTCGCATGTTCAGAACGTTGCACTGTGTTCAGCGGGTTTCGTATCTGACATACTCCCAAGCCTAAAGACTTGGGGTTCTTCGTTCGGACATTAGAGTTTGCCTCTAAATGACGTTTCCTGCTTCATCTAACACTGCTACAAAGTGTAGTCTAACACGTTATCCACAGGCGTTTAGCCTCTCGGCATGCCCTGCCGCGAGGTCGACACAAGTGTCTGTCTGATAGTGAAGCCATCAGAAGTCTATATAGAGAGATTGCCACAGATTTCAGCAAAAGTCAAGGACTTTTTCAACAATGGAGACGTTAGCCGTGTCTACATCCCCGACCTAAAGGAACGGGTCTTGGCACGAAACGTTTGATAAGAAAATATATTACACAACAATGTTTATAAAACTTATTACTACTGCCTTTTTGCTACTCGGAGTCTAAAACGGAGGTTTTGAATGCCATTAGAAATACCAGATATTAATTGGTCCCTTTTAATGCCGCAACTTGTTATCGTTTCAACGTTACTGATTGTTCTTGTCTTTGACATGTTTGATGCAATCTCAAAAAAGACATTGGGATGGATGACAATCGTTGGTGCGGGGATTGCCTTGTGGTCATCTATTGATTTATTGCAAGCAGGAACAGATCAAACCCAATTCAACGAAATGTTTCGGATAGATAGTTATTCCCTATTCTTTAACATCATCTTCCTCGTATCAACTATTTTGGTCGCTTTGGTCTCAATTAGTTATTTAGGAAGTGGAGATAAAAAACAGGGACCTTACTATCTACTTATCCTACTCGCAACTCTCGGCATGATGCTAATGGCTGCTGGTAATGAGTTGATTATTGTTTTCCTCGGTTTAGAACTAATGTCATTGTCGTTATATGTGTTAGCAAGTTATTTCCGAGAGAGTCCAGCTTCAAGCGAAGCGGGGATGAAATACCTCCTGCTTGGTGCGTTTGCCAGTGCATTTTTCCTATATGGAATCGCTTTAGTTTATGGTGCAGCAGGCACTACAAATATTCCTGAAATTATATCAAAACTTTCTGTTGGCGATCAACTGTCCCTACTTTCAGAATCTCCTCTATTTTTAGCGGGAATATTCTTGCTTATCGTCGGATTTGGATTTAAGGTTGCAATTGTTCCCTTCCATCAATGGGCACCAGATGTTTATGAAGGAGCACCCACTACGATCGCTGCCTTCATTTCAGCTGGACCAAAAGCAGCGGGATTTGCAGCATTTCTAACAATTTTCGTTGACGCACTACCGAAACTACCAACCCAAGCAACTGGCGTTATTGTGTTATTAGCAATGTTGACGATGACTGTCGGAAACGTGATCGCTATAGCTCAAACAAACATCAAACGCATGCTGGCATATTCAAGTATCGCACACGCTGGCTACGTAATGATAGGTTTAGCAGCAGCGAATCCAGATGGTAAATCAAGTGCAATGCTATACCTGTTTATTTACTGCGTTATGAATATCGGTGCATTCGGTGTAGTTATCATGGCGCGAACTGCTGATGGTGAAAACTTGATGATTTCCGATTACGCAGGACTTGGCTTCCGTAAACCGTTACTTGCTATGTTTATGACACTAATGCTCTTATCTCTCGCTGGTTTTCCCCCTACTGCAGGTTTTGTTGGAAAATTATATGTTTTCAAATCCGCAGTTGAGGCAAGACATTATTGGCTCGTTATTTTTGGCGCAATAAACACCGCGATTTCTGCGTTCTACTACCTACGCGTTGTCGTAACCATGTATATGCGTGAACCAGAAGAGGAATTGGAGTTCAAACCATATCCTCCAACCTTAGTCATCGGATTGGTGCTTGCAGCAATAGGCATTTTGCTCATCGGTATCCTACCATCTTTGTTGCTTGACCAAGCACAAAGTGCTGTTCAAAGTGCCCTCTTATAGTTGAGTTAGGCAATCAAGCAATCATATCAGCCTTAATGCTAATTTGTATAGGTTTATAGACCTTCAGATTGGTATTAGGGCTTTATTCTTTTCTACCGTACTACCACAGAATATCTAATGAATGTGAGTTAGATAAAAAGAAATGTTGTTCTAATCACTCTGATTAATACTCCTATGATCTTGGTATGTGCGGCTTCCTAACCGTAACAATTTACAAATTGCTTATACCGAACTCAAATCAATTTTCTATAAAAGATAAGAAGGTGCAACTTATTTGCAACTCGTTTGTAGTACTATTAACCTCAAGCGCGGAGTGATGACATGAATGAGGACGAATTCCTTGAACTGGTCCGTAAACACCAAGATAGAATCTATCGGCATGCACTCTATTTACTTAAAGATGCTGAAGACGCTAAAGACATGACACAAGAAACCTTTATCAAAGCATGGCAACATCGGGCAAAATTAAGACAGAAAACTATTCACTCATGGTTGCTGAAATGCTTGCGGAATCTCTGTTTTAATCACCTAAAACGCAGAAAGTTTCAGGTTCATTTGTCAGAAGATGATGAAGGTGATATGTTTGGAATGCTGCTAAAGACACACGAAAATAAGTCAAGTCCATCTCCCGAAGAAATTACGATTAGTCAGGAAACTAAGCAAGTAGTGCATCGCGCAATTGGAGAATTGCCACCTTCTATGAGATCCATAGTCGTAATGCGGGAATTAGAGGAGATGAGTTACAAGGAAATTGCAGCAGTAGTGAAACAGCCTGAGAATAGTGTGAAATCGACAGTATTTCGTGCTCGTAAAAAATTACGTGAGATTATGAACAACCTTATGGAGACATAAGCAGATGACACAAAACCTATCACACGGTAGCACTTGTGCATACCTCCAAACACTCTTGGAAGAATATATCGTTGGTGAATTGGATGCCCAGACTGAATCAGCAATCACTTCACATCTCACTACATGTGATAAATGCCAACATGAATTGCATTTAGCACAAACGATTAATACGGTTTTAGACGACCTGCCAAAGCATACATCTCCGCCAGAAATTCTAAGAGAGGTCACGACTTATGTCCGGGCAAATCCCAACAACGAAGGTTGGATACATCGTATTTTTCAATTTACTACTGCCATGGTGTCTTTACGCACCCCACTGCTGCGTATAAGTGCCGCGGTTATTCTTATTGGAATAATGTTATTCGGTATTCACCAATATCATAGGTATGTTCAAGTAGAACAAGCCAAAAGCGATTTTCACTATGCCATGAGTAAGATACAATCAGCCGTGCATAAAACAAGTCTTGCAGTAAACGATACTTTTACATCTCTCAACGTTGACGAGGCACCACGTCGCGCACTGAAACCAACAGCAAATATCTCATCTGCCTTTCAACAGAGTCTTAGCATTTTATATAACTTAACTGGTTCAGATAACTCACAAAACACAGATACAATTACGACAAAAACTAAACAGTCAAACAACTATTCAGAAAATCTGAATACACCAAATCCAGGAGGAAATACTCAATGAAACGTTTTACCCTTGCTACACTATTAGTTGCTTTCTGCTTTTTTGGCAGTAGCATCGCACAAACCGATGCAATTCGTGGCAAAATAGAGATGAACTTACCAGATACACCAACACCAGCGGTCGAAGTTAACTTAGACAAGTCCTTTTTTAATCTTTTTATCAATTTTACGATAAAACTACCAGAATATGCAGAATATGCCGATATGATTGAAGGTGTTTTTATTCGTACTTATAACAAAGAGTCCAAGGACTTAACAAAAATGGAAAACCACTACCAAAATATCCTTGAAACGGAAAAGTGGCAACACATTGTTAAGGTCAAGGATCAACTTTACGTCAGTCTACTCTTCGCGGAAACACCAGGTGTTGTAAACGGCATTTTCGTATCCTTTACTGATAATCAAAATACTACTTTCGTGAATGTATGTGGTGAGATCGATTTTCAAAAACTTGGAATTCTCTTTGGGAAAATTATGGAATCCGATCCTGAGTTCTTGAAAGACCTTAAGATTGGTGGAAAGTTTGGAAACAAATAGTGAATGTAGCATTATTTTGAAAGGAGAATAACACTATGAAACTCAAAAGAACCTTTACGATGTTGTTTACGGTGTTATGTTTTGCATTATGGATAATATCGATCCATCAGACTTTAGCACAAGAAAAACAACCGAAACAACAGGTCAAAAAAGGACTTATCCTGTTTGATTATTTGGATGAACTTGAAGCAAATGTTGAAGTAAATTTAACGGACAAACTCATCAACTTGGTAACAAAAACCGTCAGTTCAAAACCAGAGGTGGCAGAACTGATTCAGATGGTTGACGGCATCTATCTTCGGACTTATGGGAAATATGGAATTACAGAATCAGAAATGATTAAATATTACCAAGACAAACTGAAAAAGAATAATTGGGAAGTTCTTGTGAAAATAAAGGATGGAAGTAAGAACAAGCATGATGAAATAGTTGAAAAGCATGATGAAATAGTTGAAATCAGTTTACTGTATGATGAAGATGTTGCTTACGGCATCTTTGTAATTTTTGCATCTGTTGACCAGGATGAGGTTACCCTTATCAATATCGTCGGTGAAATCACACCAGATAGAATTACTGAATTGCTCAAAAACCTAAGCAAGTTCGGCATGACAGATATTGACCTTGAAGACACTTTAATGAAGGGTGTTGAACTAAACCCAAATAGAGATACCCCTCAAAAAGAGATTCTTGCTGTCAAAGCCGAAAAACCACCAGCTATTGATGGCAAGCTTGACGATAAATGTTGGAAAACTGCTCCTCAAGCTGGCGGATTCACGCACGAGTACTCTGGAAAACCGGTCAAAGACCAAACAATCGTTCAAATTGTTTACACCGACAAAGCGATCTATCTTGCGTGGCACGTCTACGAGTCCGATCTTGAAAAAATCCTAACAAGACAGAAGCAGGATCATCAAACGTTCCTTGATTCGGATTCAGTTTGCTTTAGCATAGACCCATTCCATACGCACAAATCTAGGCATCGTATCCTGTTTATGACTAACCCATTAGGACAAACACAAAAACAATATATCTATAATGCATCAGAGAAACCGAAGAAGTATGAATTGACTAACCATTGGAAAGTCGCTGTGAAAACCGTCAATGATGGATGGGTCGCAGAGATGGAAATTCCATGGAAAGCAATAGATTATCCGGATACCACTGATCCGATCCAGATGGGAATTAACTTCATCAGGAAACAAGAGAGAACTGGTGAAAAATCTTGGTGGTCAAATATCGGAGTTGAGAAACAATACAAAAACGATGGTAATTGGATGCGGGTTATACCCCCATCAAAATCTTCCAGCAAGTAAAGGATGATAGATGCATTTGAATAAAGCAGATACCAAACCAATTGGAAATAATTACTGTCAGATCAAAGTTGTTGAGGAAAACACTTTCAACCGTTACGAAAGACCATTATAATATAGTCACTTTATGGATCCTATTGGATCTAGCTACAATGAATAACCCTATCTTAATTAAGATAGGGTTATGTTATTTATAAGACCATTTTTATAGTAAAATCCATATTTATTTACACACTACGGTAGGTTCGATTTCCTAATCAATGCAGAATGCCAAACGCACATTCTGGCATAAGCGTCAATTTAAGGAAGAGATGCGTTTGTAGTTGCGCAATTCATTACGTTTCTTACATTCCGTAGGGGCGATGTCTCCTCACCAGCATTCTGCCATATATTCCTGTAGGTCGGAGCGAGCAAAGCGACTTCCGACATGTATTATGTCTGCACCAGGATTTACAGAATTACAAGATTTACAGGATTAGGAGTTGGTGAGTATATATTCCGTTGTCCAGGATGAAGGGCTACCTTTGCAAAGGAACATTGGAAGACAAATCTCTTATCCTGAAAATCCTATAACCCTGAAAATCCTGGTTCAGACATACAATAATCACTAAATTGACGCTTATGGTTCGGTTTCCTAACCGAACCGGTATTTATTCAGTCTTATAGATGCGGTTAGGAAACCGCATCTACCGTGGAGTGTGCACTTATTTCAGGGTTTCACTATAATAAAATGAAAAAGATGCAACTTTCTTCAAACTTATTTGTAGTAGGCATAACTTCAATGCTCTCGGAGTTACGATATGACAGAAAAAATATTCCTTGAACTTGTCCGTAAATATCAAGATAAAATTTTCCGACATGCCTTTTACCTTCTCAAAAACAGTGAAGACGCAAAAGATATGACGCAAGAAACCTTTAGTAGGGCATGGCAACATAGAAATACAATAAGACAAGAAACCGCTCACTCATGGATGCTGAAATGTGTCCAAAATCTCTGCTACAACCAACTAAAACGAAGGAAATTTCAAGTGCATTTATCCAGAAAAATACAAGGACATTTAGCCGATGAAGAAGGTGATACACTTGAAATGTTATTACATAAACACTCACACCAGTCGAATCCATCCCCAGACGAGATTACAATTAAACAAGAACTCAAGCAATTAGTACACCAAGCTATCAAAGAATTACCAGATTCTATGCAATCAATTGTAATCATGCGAGAAATAGATGAAAAAAGTTATAAGGAAATCGCAGAGGAATTAGATCAACCTGAAAACACCGTAAAATCAATTGTATTTCGTGCGCGTAAGAAATTACGCGAAATATTAAACCGCTTATTGGAGATGCAGATATGAAACCTACAATTATGATTCTCAGCAGTACACACTTGGATAATCCAGGAATTGACGCATTTAATCTCAAAATGGATGATGTACTCACTCCCAAACGGCAAGGTGAAATTGAATACCTTGTTAAACAACTCATACCGTTCAACCCTACCAAGATAGCCGTTGAACAAGACCCTTCACGAAATGCTGAGATTAACAACAACTACCAAGGTTATCTAAATGGAACGTACAAACTGCAGCGATGGGAAATTGATCAGATCGGTTTTCGATTAGCAAAACAGGTGGGGCTTTCACAAGTGTACTGTGTAGATCATTTTCGAAGGGATGACCCAATGATTCATTTAGATGAATTAGACGTTAATTTAGTAGATTGTCACAAATTCGCGAAAGAACATAACCAAGAACATTTCTTACCAAACATTGAGGATTATGTTGACACCGACGCGAAAACACATCAAGGAAAAGACGGAGAAACTTGGATTGAACCAACAAAATATGAATCCTTGATAGATATGTATAGAAAACTTAACCAACCCGAAGGCAGGCGTGCCGATCATCAGATATATTTACAAATGTCAAAAATCGGCATAAGCGACCAATATATTGGTGCGAATTGGGTTGGACATCTTTGGTATGCTCGCAATCTAAAAATATATGTTAATCTAACACGCATTGCAGAAGCAGCAGATGATCGGATACTCCTTATTATCGGTGCTGGACATACCTATTTAATTCAGCAGTTTCTTGAGGAATCGGGTGATTATAATGTTGAATGTCCACTAAAATATTTAGATACGGAGGATGTCAATTGATGAAACAAGAAAAGAAACCAACAATCATGATACTTGGTAGTACGCTCTTGGATAATCCTGGGATGGATGCATTCAACTACAGATGGGATGATGTCCTTGCACCCAAACGACAACGTGAAATAGAACAATTGGTGTCGCTATTCAAACCATTTCAACCTACCAAAATAGCCATTCAAGCAGACGAAATGTATGATTCCGAGATCAATGCAAACTATCAAGACTATCTAAATGATACATACAAACTGCAAAGAAGTGAAGTTGATCAGATCGGATATCGGTTAGCTAAGCAAATGGGGCATCAGAAGGTATACTGTGTGGACTATAGCCGAAGAGATGATCCAATCATTCCTTTAGATGAACTTGATATGAATTTGATTGATGTAGACAAATTCGCAATGGAACACAATCAAGAACATCTTCTACCACGATTAGCTGATTTTGCTGATACCAATGTAGAAACACTCGAAGAGGAAGATGGCAAAGTCTGGATTGAACCTAAAAAATACGAATCTCTCATCAATGTTTTCATAAGGTCTAATGAATCTGAAGGCAGGTATGCTGACCATCGGGTATACTTACGAATCGCAAAAGTTGGTATAGGTGACCAATATCCTGGTGCGAATTGGGTTGGACATCTTTGGTATGCACGCAATCTAAAAATATATGTCAACTTAACCCGCATTACCGAATCTGCAGAAGATCGCATTCTTTTAATTGTTGGTGCAGGACTTGTCTACCTGATTAAGCAATTTGTAGAGGAATCGGGAGATTACATCCTTGAAGACCCATTAAAATATCTAAAAACAGTATAATATAATTTCTAAATATAGTTCTCTTTTATAGCACAAACTTTATGAAGTTTTTAGTTAGGTAATCTTAATTGTTCCTAATCCCGGTAGGTGCGGTTTCCTAACCACACATGACCTCGACGTAATATTACTGAATCTATTTTTTATCTTCATTTAGTTTGTACAATATTATACCATTTCTATAAAATTCAAAAAACATACAAATATGTATATTTTAATTTGACATTCGTTAGATGTTTATGTTATTATATATATCACATAAACATCTATAATTATCGGTAAACCGGATACATTAACATTTTACGATACCAACATTGATAAGAAATTAAAAAAAGACATCCGAAATCGCAGTCAAAAAACAGTAAATTTCGCAACATATACAAAAGATACCGTCATGTAAAATTAAGATACCGTTTAGTATCTTTTTTAAGGTAGAAAATCCTATGAAATTTGAAGCAGAACTATTACGATTTAAACAGATTATACACATAAACAGAACCATCTCTATCAATTTTCCATACAGGAAGGCAACAATAAAATATAGTCAATCATACAAAACCAAACCGTCCCAAAAACGCCAAATTAAAAAATGCAAAAACCCACATCAAAACCCCAGTAAACCCAGACAGGGACTGGGAAAACACCACCGTCCCAAAACCGTCCCAAAAGACAAAAACTGGGACGGTTTGAAGGAAGCAAAATCCAGAGAATTTGAAGACAAAAACAAGGTAATTACAAATATCTTACAGTGACAAGTGAATGCCTCTGCACATACCACAAGACTAATAATAGAACATAATTATTACATCTCTTCCAACAAACTTGTAATATGTCCAATAAATAATCACAATATTCATATTTTTATCATGATGCACGTTTTCTTTTAAAACTTTCGTCTTAAATTATAAGAATATATACTATTCCAATTGGAGGAAGTTCGTGGAAAAAGATGACGATCTTCAACTGATTCGCAAAGTCTTATCGGGCGATGACTCTGCGTTTAGCATCTTGGTTGAAAAATACCGCAAAAGCGTTCATACCCTTGCGTGGAAAAACATCCACGATTTTCACTATGCTGAAGAAATTGTGCAAGACACTTTCCTTAGAGTATACAAAAAACTTCCCACACTCAAGAATCACAATCAATTTGCTGGGTGGCTTCATGCAATTACAACTCGGCTTTGCATTGATTGGATACGAAAGCAAAAGTCAGTGATGCAATCACTTGAAGACACACAGCAGGAAGATATTGAGGAATCCTCTTATACCCAACACATGTTGGAACAGCGGGTAATGGAAAGAACGGAGTGTTATCATGAACTTGTTCAAGAACTCTTGGACAAATTGCCAGAGAATGAGAGAAAGGTCGTAACATTCTACTATCTCAAGGAAATGTCAACGAAAGAGATCGGTGAATTCATGGGAGTCTCAGTGAATACAATTACGAGCCGACTCCAACGTGCACGAAAACGGCTACAAACAGATCAAGGACCTTTGGTTCAAGAATACTTTGGTCATTTAGATTTATCTGATAATCTGAAGGAGGATATTATGAGTCAAATAGAGCAACTCCGCAATAAGTTCAATTCATACATGGAAAAGGTGAGAGCTAATCCTGCATCAAGAGACGATATTCTGAAGGGAGCATTAGACGAGATTGATGATGCGCTTACGGGTAAAGCCACACCTGAGTTGGTGCATCTTGCAGTTGATGATATGTACCCGTCTATGGGCAGTCTTGGCATGGAAAAACGGTTATCTCTACTTCGTAAGTATATGAATAACGTAACAGATGATACGGAGCATTACTGGGGACACCAGAGGATAGTCAAAAGCCTTGCTTTTCTTCGTAGAAATACAGAAGCTATTGAGGAACAGACGCGTCTTTACCGTTGGGCATGTAAACATTCAGAAAAACATGTGTTGCGGATTATTGCCGATCTGAATACTGCAGGTTGTTGGAAAGCAGAAGGTCGTATTGATGACTGGACTCAGCTTTATAATGAGACATCTCAACGCTTAGATCACCCTGAAGTAAGTCAATACAGTCGTTGCAATTTTCTACAATTCGGAGCAGAGATATTACGAAAGAACGACAAGATAGATGCTGCACTTCTTGAACTTGATAAGTTGGAACGCGCCAATGGCAAACCCGGCAGGAAAAATTATTTTAGATTCTGGTTGGCAGTAAGAGAGAATAGACTCCTGTTGTATAGCAAACTGGAAGATTGGGATCGTTTTCATCAAGTCTATTCGGAGACAAACACATATATTGAAGGAGAGATGAAAAAACTGGATGCAGACTTTCCTGTAAATCTATACGAACTTATTTGGGCTGCTCACAATGTCGGTTGTTGTATGTTATGGTCGAAGAAGTATAGCGAAGCAAGACGTTTGCTACAAATCGGTGTCGATTTGGGGAATTTCAACGAGTATAATCATTTCATGCTGGCTGTGAGTATCTGGGCTTCTGAGAAGGATCGTGAAAAAACTTTACATCATTTGAAGATCGCTGAGGACAATTATGCGGTGAGTTCCTACAATTACATGGATAGTTACTACCCAGAGTTCCAAAAGACAGCAGAATTTTCGGATGTAAAGGACGATCCGGAGTTTCTGAAGATTTTTGGTAAGTAATCTCTTTTCTGAATCTCGGATTGTACGAATCCATTTTGTCTAAACCAGGAATTTCAATATATTAGATTTCCATGATTAGTTTCTTCTCAGAATTGACAAAATCACTATTTTAGAAGAAAGACTTATACATTGATTGCATCTATTTCCTGAGCAATCCTGAAAATCCTATAATCTTGTCCATCCTGGTTCAGACAAAATTCAGACGACATTTATCCACACACTTGCATTTTGTGCAACCATGCCGACTCTATTACCTATCTTTATATTATGAATGACAACATGTTTTTGGAGTTGACGCATGAAAAACGATGACGCACAATTGATCCAACGTATCTTGGCAGGCGACCAGTCTG
Source organism: Candidatus Poribacteria bacterium (assembly GCA_022825665.1). GTDB lineage: Bacteria > Poribacteria > WGA-4E > WGA-4E > WGA-3G > MSPOR6. The sequence goes on along the minus strand of JAJDWI010000032.1, from coordinate 4,176 downwards.
CATTCAACACACTTGTGCGAAAATACCAAAAGTCAGTCCACGCTTATGTATGGCGAAAAATTGACGACTTCCACATTGCTGAAGAAATCACACAAGATATATTCCTCAGAGTATACGACAAACTCCAGACTCTGAATGATCCGAATAAATTTGTGGGATGGCTTTATGTGATTGCGGCTCGTTACTGTTTTGCTTGGTACGAAAAAAAGCGGATTCCGATGCAATCGTTAGATGCGATTCCAGCAGCGGAATTAGAAGGTCTGGCTTATACAGAATACCACACCAATCAACAAAGAGAATTCGTGAGTGAACGGCAACGCGAAGTTGTCAATCATCTCCTTCAAAAATTGCCAACGAATGAACGCACCACTGTGTCGCTACACTATCTAAACGACATGACATGTGAAGACATCAGCAAGTCTATGGGTGTTTCACCGAACACAGTCAAGAGTCGGCTCCATCGTGCCAGAAAACGATTGCAGCAAGAGGAACACACGATTTTCAATTATTGGGGTGAGCACAAAGGAGATATTATTATGTCCGGAAAAATGCAAGACATTCGTAGTAAATTCAAAACATATATGGGGTACGTGGAATCTTTCCCTTTATCAGATGAGGATATACATAAGAGTGAAGAAGTACTAATAGAGGTTGACGCGGAGGTAGAAGCAGCTTTAAAAAGTGAAATCACGCCTGAGTTGGTGCATCTTGTAGTTGACGATATTTATCCACATATGGGCAAAGTCGGCATGGAAAAACGGATCGCACTACTCCGCAGATATCAAGATGTTGTCCCAGATGATACTGAACGTTTCTGGGCAAAGCATCGGATAGTCCATAGCTTTCCTGCTCTGGAGAGAAACCGAGATGCTGTTGAAGAACAGATACAATTTTATCATTGGACTTGCGAACACATGTCGGATAAATATGTATTGGAAACCCTTTCAAATTTGACCATTATTGATTGTTGGAAGAAGGAAAGTCGCATAGATGAATGGATGAAACTTCATGATGAGGCATCCCAACGTTTAGAGAACCCTGAAGTGACTGACTTCTCACGCTGCGATTTCCTACAAATCGGGTCAGAGGTATTACGTGCCTTTGATAGGTTTGATGAGGCACTTCTTGGCTTTGAAAAGTTAGAAAGTGCGAATAAAGATCAAGATTGGGAACACTATTTTCGATTCTGGTTGGCTGTGAGATCAAACCGTCTTCGTATATACAGCAAACAGGAAGATCGGACTCGTTTTGATCCTGTTCTGAGGGATGTCAGTACATTTATTGATGGTGAAGTAGAAAAACAGAAAGCAGGTTATCCTGTAAATGTCGGAAACCTTATATGGGCTGCTCACGATATAGGGTGTTGTCTTGTGTGGTCAAAAAACTATGAGGAAGCAAAACGTTTCCTACAAATCTCTCTTGATTTGCAAAACAAAAACGATTGGGCATACTTCATGCTGGCTGTGAGTATATGGGCAACTGAGAAGGATCGCGAGAAAACATTGCATAATTTAAAACTTGCTTCGGATTATATATTAAATTATTGGAATGAAGATAGGTATTATCCTGCTTTCCTTGAAACACCTGAATTCTCAGATGTTTGGGATGACCCAGAATTTCTGAAAGTTCTTGGAAAGTAGTCAATCCTAAAATCAATCGATAGGTGCGGTTTCCTAACCGCACCATTTACCTAATAACAGAGGGAAACAATTGATTAAAACACAATATTTATACATGATAACGTTGATAATAACGCTAATATTAAACATACACACAATCGCTGCAGAAAACACTCAAACAATAAAAAAAGACCTCCTCGCAATCAAAACCGAAAAAACACCAACTATTGATGGAAACCTGAATGATCCTTGCTGGCAAGATGTCCCACAAGTTATCGGGTTTACCGATCAACGCACCGAAAAACCTGCTAAGAATCAAACTATCGGAAGGATAGTTTACAACGACGAAGCTATCTACATCGGAATACATCTCTACGATGATATGCCTGAAACAATTGTGGCGCGCCAAGAAAAAGACCAGTCTGGATTCAGTGGAGAGGATTGGGTTTCTTTCAGTCTCGATCCGTTCCACACACACCAATTCTCTGACAGAAATTTCTTTATGGCAAATCCACTCGGAACAAAATTTGCACATCTTGCAACAGGGCGCGCAGAAAAAAGCGAATGGATCGGAATCTGGAAAGCCGCTGCACAGATTGTTGAAGATGGATGGGTTGTTGAAATGGCTATTCCATGGCAAATGTTGGATTACCCAGATACGAAAGAACCTATTCGGATGGGTATCAACCTTGACAGATTTCAGCAACGCACTGGAGAACGTTCATGGTGGTGTAATTTAGGGGTCCAAGAATTTCGAGAAAACGATGGACATTGGATTGATGTGCTACCTCCTCCGCGAAAACGTGACCTAAAATTCTTGCCCTACCTAATTGGCGGAATCAGTGAAACAGAGGATGCTGTAGAAGCGACCTCCCAGTTGCAAAGAGGATACACTGCCCGCGCTGGTGGTGATATACGGTATGAGGTTACGCAACAACTACGACTCATCAGCACTGCAAATCCAGATTTTGATAACATTGAACAAGACGTTGAAGGTATTGATTTTTCTTACAGTGAACGCTACGTTGGAGACCGTCGTCCGTTCTTCTCAGAAGGAGGGAATGTCTACCATCTCGGTAACCTTTTCTATTCTCGACGGATAATGGATATGGACGGAGGGATTAAACTCTATGGAAAAGTAGCAAAAAATACATCAGTCGGCACATTAGGCACCTATCATCGTAACAATCAGAACTTTCTTTTACGTGCAAAACAATCTATAACAGCAACTTCTCACATCATCGCAGGATTCCTATCGCACCACCGTCCTGACATGGATATAAACAGTGTAGGACACCTTTCAGGTAAGATTAGACACGATAAATTTTCAGCAGAATCAAGTTTCACACAAAGTTGGGAAGGTGAGTCAGATGGTAGAACAGGAGATGTCAATTTAAAATATAACGGCTCACTATTTCAATCAACATTATTTGGCTATTTTGTGGACCCCGATTTCGTTAATAACCTCGGTTATCGTCCATTCACAGGACTACGTGGCGGTGGTGTAGAAGGTATTCTATCAAACGAATGGCGGCACGGATTAATCCGTAGTATCTTCGTTGGAGCAAATGTAATCGCTTCTAACACTTATGATGGCGATATATTCCAACGTGACATGGCTGTTTTCTCTAATTTCTTGACACACAGTGATTACAGTCTAAATCTCGGTTGGTTTGGTGGACAATTTCAGGAATTCACGGATAGTCTGTTTACCATCGGTTTAGGGGCACGCGCCTCTGATAGGTTCAACAATATTAATGTCAGCTATCAGGGAGGAGAACGAGCAGATAAACGGATTCATAGCATTAGCGGTAATTTGAATTTGCACTTGTATGGTTTTTCAGTAGGACTTTCCTCAAATATTCAATGGCATTTTGAAAGACTCTACCAACATATTCTAACGTTGACTTATGACTTTACTCCTGCATTAAGTCTCGGTAGCCGTATAATTTGGCAAGCAGATTTCGTAAATTACTATTTTGCATTGCGCCGTTCAGGTTATGCAGGTATGGACTTTTTTATCATACTCGGTGACCCTAATGCTTCAAAATTCAAACAACGTTTAGTTGCCAAAGTGATTCGTGCATTTTAAATCTATATGAAATCCCAACCACAAGATTAGGACGAAAATCGAATTTTTCTACAATTCTGATAATATTCTTGACAATTTAGACAATTCTGATAAAATATATCGTAATTTTGTGTTTTCAATATATATTAATAAAAAACTTGACAAAACTTGCAACAGAAAGTATACTTAATAATGCGACATGTAGTAAATCGGTAATCATTGCACGTCAGCAAAATTAAAATATTTGACAAATTTATATTTTTGTGTTATACTATGAAAAATTTTTGGTAAAAGATATATAAAATACCCGTATTCTTTACCAAGTTTTTGTGTTTAAGCATTATTATTTATCAAACGTTCTGTTCAAAACCCAATGCTTTAGCTTTGGGATGTAGAACGGCTAACGTCTCCATTGTTGAAAAAGTCCTTGACTTTTGCTGAAATCTGTGGCAATCTCTCTATATAGACTTCTGATGGCTTCACTAT
>JAJDWI010000168.1 GCA_022825665.1 Candidatus Poribacteria bacterium | reverse complement strand
ATAGTGAAGCCATCAGAAGTCTATATAGAGAGATTGCCACAGATTTCAGCAAAAGTCAAGGACTTTTTCAACAATGGAGACGTTAGCCGTTCTACATCCCAAAGCTAAAGCATTGGGTTTTGAACAGAACGTTTGATAAATTATCCGTAAAACCTGCAAATTGTGATATACTACATTGTGTGAATAAAGTACTTGGAGGATATAACATGAGTGAATCTGGTAGAAAGTGGGATGGAACGATTACACGATATCCAGACCCAGCGATTGAAGTTATTGATTCCCGATTTGCAAGATATAAAATCGGAAATTCTGTTGTAGAAAGATTGTGGACAGGGGCACGGTGGTCCGAAGGTCCTGTTTGGTTTGGAGATGGTGGATATCTGCTTTGGAGTGATATACCTAATAACCGAATCTTGAAATGGGAGGAAGCCAACGGTAGGGTCAGTGTATATCGTAAACCGTCAAATTATAGCAATGGTCATACTCGTGATAGACTGGGACGTTTGATTAGTTGTGAGCACGGGACAAGACGTGTTACTCGGACTGAATATGATGGAACTGTCACAGTGTTATTGGACAAATTTAATAATAATCGGCTTAACGCCCCAAACGATGTTGCTGTTCATCCTGATGGACATATCTGGTTTACTGATCCAGGATATGGCATAATGCTCAACTATGAAGGACATATTGCTGAATTTGAGTTGCCAACATGTGTATATCGTTTAGATCCAGACACAGGAGAAGCAACTGTTGTAACAGAAGAACTTGAAAAACCGAATGGTATCTGCTTTTCACCAAACTATAATAAACTCTATGTGGTTGACACTGGGGTAACACACAAAGAGGGGACACCGAGAAATATCTATGTCTTTGATGTTGTGAACAATGAAAGTTTAGAAAACAAAAGTGTTTTCTGTGATATGTCCCCTGGCATTGCAGATGGAATCAGATGCGATGTTGACGGCAATTTATGGGCAAGTGCTGGTTGGGTTGGAGATGGTTATGACGGTGTTCATGTTTTTGCTCCCGATGGTACACTTATTGGAAAAATTCACCTTCCAGAGATATGCTCGAACCTATGTTTCGGTGGTGTAAAACGAAACAGGCTCTTTATGACCGGAAGTCAATCTCTCTACTCAGTATATGTTGAAGCACAAGGATTGCCTTTGTTTTAGTTTATAGTAAAATTCGTAATTCCTTGGATACTTTGGTAGGTTCGGTTTCCTAACCGAACCATAAGCGTCAATTTAGTGCTTCTTGTCTGTTGGAGGTCGCTTTGCTCGCTTTGACCTATGTGACTATGAATATACGGGCGAGGAGACCTCGCCCCTACGAGAATGTCCGAGACGCAATGAATTGCGCGACTACAAATGCATCTCCTCCTTAAATTGACGCGTATGGGCAGAATGCACTTATGGCATTCTGCATTGGTTAGAAACCGCACCTACCAGGGAGTGTGAACATATTTTGGATTTCACTATAAGCCAGAGATAATAAAGTTAATGAGTAAATTGGAACATATTGATTGTCCTATTTGTGAACGTGATATGTCAAAGTTGCTGTTTATTAAGGATGACCTATCGGTTGTTGCTTGTAAACAGTGCAAATTAAGGTATGTAAATCCGAGAATAAACAGGGAGACACTTGAGGAGGGTTATATTGAAACCTACTATCCTCCAGACAAAGTAGACCGTATACATACTGATAGTATGGAATGGTTGCAGATGTCTGAACGTCTCACAGAATTAGAGCGATACCATCAAGGAAAGGGACGATTACTGGATGTTGGCTGTGGGATCGGTACCTTTCTCAATTTGGCAAGCGAACAAGGGTGGGAGTCATACGGGGTAGATCCATCTAAGAGCGGCTGTTCATTTGCACAACAAGAATATAAATTGGATGTTAGGTGTGGAGACATTTTTGATGCAAGTTTTCCATCAGAACATTTTAATGCCATTACACTCTACCATGTGTTAGAACATATCTCTGAACTAAATCCGTTTCTTAATGAATTACGTAGAATTTTAAAACCCTCAGAGAATGGGGAGAAAACCAGTACATTGGTTATTGAAGTGCCAAATGGTGGAGGATTGCAGAGCAGACTTCAAAAGTCAGATTGGCCCTACGTTCATCCTCATGATCATTTATACTATTTCTCATCTCAATCCTTACCAAGATTACTTGAAAAACACGGTTTTCGTGACATTAGGTTAGGGAAGCCAAGACGAGTTAGTCCACATAAAGACATCAAATTTATCCTACAACGAATAGCAACTTCAATGCTGGTAAGATTGCACTTAGGGACAGTTATTCGTGTGTATGCAAGTTTGTGAATATTAGTTATGTTGACGGTTCTTGGTATGAATATGTTTGAATGACATCGTTCATGAGCAATTGTTGTGCAATTGTCTCAACTATTTCAGATGTAAGCGTTCCCGTCAACCAATACTTGTGTCCAGTCTTTACAGTGGTGACATCAGTAATGCCAATGTCATTTATACCTTTGACAGCACTATCACCTACTGCATCTGTAACACCAAGTTTGAATTGCACTTCAATCGTCCAACTTGATGTATTGTCAGGATTGCTCCCGTAAGTATAAATTTGCGTGATAGGGTCAGCAAGTAGTTCTGAACCAATTCGGTCAATAGCTTCTGCATTGAGAGAACCTTCAATCCAGTAAACCGATGCAACACGGACGGATTCAATTCCGCTGATACCGAGGTCGGCTATGTCTTCAACTATCCCTTGTCCTACAGTGTCAGGAACATCAGGTTTGTAGTATACTTCAACTTTCCAATTATTCATAAATATATGCTCTTTTGTAATTGATGACTAAAATTTTTAACAATTTGTAGATTTTGTGTGCATTCGGCATTTTACATGATATAACACAGTGTGGGATCTAATACCATTTCTAATTGACAAATTGTCATAATGTCCTGTAGGTCGGGTTTCGCTACCGCTTCTACCCATAGGTGTCAATTTAGTGAGTAACGTTTAGTGCTTCTGATACACCTTTCGCCCCGCTGGGGCTTTAGGACTGTATGTGGGCCTGCGGACGAGGGGACCTCGCCCCTACGAGGTTGTTATCAGGGTCTGGGCACGTCCCGTTCGTAGGGGCGGGGTTTCCCCGCCCGATATTCATGTCCTGCGGGCGAGGGGACCTCGCCCCTACGGAGTGTAAGAGGCGCAATGAATTGCGCGACTACGAACGCGTTTTCTCCTTAAATTGACGCTTATGGGTTTCGCTACCGCTTCTACCCGACCTACGAAATAATGTCCTGTTATCATATAGAAATGGTATAACACTACATTTACAAGTTACTCTTACTCGTTTTCTTCCTATGGCAAGACGATTTCACCGAAAGGATCGGGTGGTTCACCTTCCTCTGGAACGAAAGGATTTTCTATGTTTAGCATGTCATACCGTCCTTGGTAGTCAAGGACTTCTGTTCCCCAATTGAAATTATTACTTTGTATAAAAGGCACAGCATATCCGGTTTCAAACAGGTGTTGTGCAAGGTCTATTCGTTCACCGTTAATATGTAGGTATACTTCGGCGACTGTCCTACCAACGTATGAACCGAATTCCGGGTTTCGAATTTCAATTGCTCGTTGTATGTTACTATAGACAGATTTTTCTACGAGAGCTCTCAGGTAGTCACGAGTAAGTTTGCCTCGGATTACCATACGTTCTTTTTCTTCTGCTGTCCAAGAACCTCTCCGTGTAACTTCAGCAGCATCGACACCGGAAAAGCGTACATTTGTGTGTGCATATATCCCGTCATCACGTTTTTCTATACCTGGCCAGATATCGAGATTCTCAGGTTCTGGTCCGTCTTCAAAACGGTGTAGTCATAGTACCCACTACCTAAAGGTAGGGGCTTGTGTTTCCTCGCGGATAGCCGATCTGAGCTACGTCTTACATCTGCTCCACTTTAGGCAGCTAAGCCTGCCTGTTTGATGAGAATTAGTGGAATGCACAAACAGTTG
>JAJDWI010000098.1 GCA_022825665.1 Candidatus Poribacteria bacterium | reverse complement strand
CCCATTGTCCGTGGTGTGGTAGGACTTGCAACCCTACCACTGAAACGGTATAAATAGTATACAATGCATTTTACCTAATGCCAAGCCTTTTTGATCTCATAGAGTTGTTAGCGGTGTCTACATCCCCGACCTAAAGGAACGCGGTTTTGACACCGAAGAAGGATAATATAATGCTAATTCTCCGTTACCCTAAGTTCAATATTGAACGTATAGTACCAGTGTCTACAGATACATTCCACAAAGTTGTGGACCCAAAAATTTATGACTATGACGAAAACCACTCACTTGTTATTTGGAGAATAATTCATGCAAAAACACCAATGGTTAGTTATTATTGCTATAATTGGTTGTATGGTTGCCCTCACAAACTGCAATAAAACACAGCAAATAGAGGTTACTGGTACAACTGATGTAGAACCGTCAGACATGCTGATAATGGAATCACCCGTCGATGTATTGATTTATAAAGGCAGAACTTTATGGATTAGACCTGAACATGCAACCATTGAAGCAGAAAAAACGAAAAATCTTTTAGAGTCTGAAGAGATTCAAGTAGGGATTACTGGAAGTGAGGAATACCTAAGGGACTGGATGATCCAAACAACTGCAAATGGTGACGTGAATGTTTGTATCCTATATGGCATTTTACCTTCTACAATATATCCATCTGGAAATGCACAACCCGAAGGTTCTGTCGCTGAAAACTGGATTGAAACAACGGATGGCGATACGATACTGAATCACGCAGATTATTTTGGATATAACAGCTCAGAAGGTAAAGCAAATGAACGGGGTGCTATGCAAAATCTAATGGACATCCCCGATATTGAAATTAATGTCTATGAACACAACGTCGGTATGGTTGTCACAACTGAAGGTAAAACATTAACGCCGAGTTTGGGCAATTTTGCATCAGATAGACCTTTCCCTTTGGATCAGTTCGAAGGTGAATGGTTTGCTGAGAAAATCTTAGCCAGTGATACTGGAAATACACAAGCAACTGTGGCAGATCCTATCATCGTTCGAGATGGTAACCGGGGCAGATTAGCAATTGCATTTCATACGCTGTATAAGAATAATCCAAAAGGGGAAGTTGCTGCGGAGATCATCAACTATCTTTTAACTGAATAACTATCATCAGAATACCATCCAAACCACATATTGACAGAAAGATAATATAAGTACACACTCCTCGATAGATGCGTTTTCCTAACAGCATCTATGAGACTAAATAAACATCAGTTCGGTTAGGAAACCGAACCTACCAAAGTGTCCAAGTAATTACGAATTTTACTATAAACATGTAAACACATCGTATAGATTTGATATTGAATAGTCAGGTTGTTCATCAGCATCTTTAGGAATCATCATTTCAGATTTTCGGTCTATCAATACGCTTGTCATCCTTGCCCGATTAGCACCAATTATGTCATTTTGAATGGAATCTCCGACGAACACAGCTTCTTCTAACAAAACATTCCCCCGTTCACAAGCCACTTTGAAGATTTCGAAATTCGGTTTCCTAATACCAATTTCACCAGATATTGTTAAAGACTGGATATGCTCGTTTAGTCCAAGGTGACGGACTTTAGTAAATTGGCTGTCAGTATGTTCATCGTGTGCACCGTTTGTAATAATACCGACATGATATGCGTGTAGTTTTTCAAGGACTGCAACATCCTCGTAAAGACATAAACTTGTGATGTAACGATTACTGAGAAACTCGTTGAGTTCTTCTGTGATTTGACTTTGAGGCAAATTCAGTTCTTCAAATAAACACTGGAAACGTAAGTCTCTCACTTCAGCCATAGAGCATTTTCCTGCGTCAAGTTGCTGAAAGAGTTTTTGATGCACTGTTTCCCATGCATTTGCAAGACTCTCCTCAGACACATTTGTCTCATGTTTACGAAAAAGTTGAAATGTATCTTTAACCGCTATATGCCATGCTATATCGGAGTCGCAGAGTGTTCCATCAAGGTCAAAAAATACGGCTTTAATCATTTCAACTAATATTATTCCTTTTCAACAATGATGGTTATTTCTGTTACTTTTACCTATGTCAGTACAACAGATTTTGTAACATGACCTACTAAGTCAATAAAGCATAAATTTTCAATGGACTAAAGATTTTGATAGCGCAAATCTTCAAGTTCAGTGCGAAATGTCTGTAAATCATTCATAATCACTGCATTGATGGATCTAAGATTTGGAGTGTAAGCATTTGCTCCAGCACCACCAGCAAATATCTTCACATGTTCCTGTATTCCATGCCGAAGTTTTCGTAGTTCGCTTGCTAATTGTGGGTCATCAATAGGATAGATTATACTTAATCCAACCGCTTTTGCATCATTTTTTTCTGCACATTCAATGATTTCTTCCGCTGGTAGGTTGGGACCAAGGTAGGTTACTTGCCATCCATCTGCAGCAGCAGAAATTCCTGCCATTAAAGCACCGATTTCGTGGAGTTGTCCCCGTGGAGTAGCAATAACTATATTTGGCAAAGATGGGAGGGAATCTTGTTCTTGACGGATATTTCCTAATAATGTGCGAATAACTGCTGTGGCAAGATGTTCATGCGCTATACGCAATAAACCGGTTTTCCACTGCGTACCAATTTCATACATCAGCGGTACGATCAACTTCTCAAGGAAAACAGGTTGACTAAAGACGACTGATGCCTTGAAAAGTGTAGACTCAAGTACTGTAGACTTATATTCCTTAATCGCTGCAAGGCACATAGAGATGTAGGAATGAAGTGATGCAGTTTGTAATATGTCATCCTCCACAATCGAAGGAGATTGTTCAATCTGTTCCTCAGTACCTGTGAGCTTTTGAAGTTCCTTCGTAGGTAGATGGACTATGTGCCCTATCCTATGTCCTACCTCAGTTAACAGGCGGAGTAACGTAAGTCGGTATATATCTGAGTCAGAATATAGACGGCGGTTCGTTTCGGTTCGTAGTGGTGTGACCGCATTGTACCGCTTCTCCCATGCACGTATGGTATATTGTGTTAATCCTGAATGAATTGCAACGGTTTTTATCCCATATTTGTAATCGTCTGTCATTTGCAATTTCCCTTATCTTATATATGCTTTTAAAATGCAGTCTAATATACGATAGGTCTACATATCCTGGTCTAAAACAACCTATATGGTTGATATTACTATCAATTATTATATAATATATCATTGTGTCTATATTTTGTCAATATCTCTTCAACAGGATATCAAGGTATTTAGGTTGGGTATTTTCTACTTTTATCTCATATATACTTTGTCTAAAATATTTGTTGACAAAATATAGATATTATGTAATAATATAATTTAATAGGATTCATATTATTAATTGAAACTTAATACATAATTGGATTCTGACGGCTCCCAAACCTAAAGGATTGGGGTTCCTTAGGTCATCTTCTCACGCCTTGCGTATTTTGAAAATGTGGGCATCTTTTATCTCCTTATAGGAGACTCACTTAGGTTTAAGCTAAGTTTACCGTTGCAGCAACTGCAGGGGTGCCCGCCAAAGCACGACTAACGGGGTCCGTATTATTCCCCAAATGCGCGACCCAGATACTTTTTCTTGGCGTTCTGTTTCTATCGCGGTCGGGTAGGGAACACCTACACGATCTCTATGATGCGATTTCAGAACTCATCATAAACGAAGTGAGGATC
>JAJDWI010000075.1 GCA_022825665.1 Candidatus Poribacteria bacterium | reverse complement strand
CCCATTGTCCGTGGTGTGGTAGGACTTGCAACCCTACCACTGAAACGGTATAAATAGTATACAATGCATTTTACCTAATGCCAAGCCTTTTTGATCTCATAGAGTTGTTAGCGGTGTCTACATCCCCGACCTAAAGGAACGGGGTTTTGACACCGAAGAAGGATAATCGCTATGCTTCGGTTCTCGGTTCCTCAATTAATTCAAGAATTACTTTTTTATTAGCTTTTAACCCCGCTGTATAAAGGAGAGTCCTAATTGCTTTTAGTGTCCTTCCATATCTGCCAATTATTTTTCCTAAATCTTCATCAATAACACTCAATTCAATTATAACCACTTTTTCACCAGTCACTTCACGGACAACTACATCATCTGGATAGTCAACGAGAGATTTTACGATGTATTCAATAAGTTCTTTGAACATAACTAACTTTCTGTGGATATAAAGATTGTAGGGTATGAAGATTGATTAAACTCAGTAGAAGTCAGATAACTATGCTTCTTCTTCAGACGCTTCTGTTGTTTCGGATTCTTCAGATGATTCGGTTGTTTCCTCAGCGGGAGGATCTTCCTGTTCAACTTCACTTGGAGTATCCTCTACTTCTTCAGGAGTATCATCTGTCTCAACTTCATCTTCAGGTAGCGGTTTTCCAAGTTTTTCATAAGTGAATTTTTTCCAGATGCCTTGTTGTGAAAGCAATCTCTTGGCTGTATCTGTGGGTTGTGCCCCACGTCTCAACCATTTCAACGCTTTCTCTTCATCAATGACAACATCTGCTGGTTCTGTTATTGGATTGTAATGACCAAGTCGTTCTAAAAAAACACCATCCCGTTGTGCTCGGGCATCTGCTGCAACGAGTCGAAAAAATGGTCTTTTTTTCCTACCGAGTCGTTGTAATCTTATTCTAACTGCCAAAAATTACCTCCTAGTAAAAATAATATCACTGGGATAACCCCAGTAGTATATAATATCTGAAATGTCCTAAATCTTTATTTACTTTATTTACGTCTTTTACGTTTTCGTGGTTTTCTTGATTTGCGTTTTGTCTGGGTGATTACCCCCATTTTACCACCTAACTTCTGCATTGCCATACCACCTTGTTGGTTCAACATGTTATTCATCAAACGAAGTTGTGAAACCAACTGATTGACTTGATTTACAGATGTACCACTACCTTTTGCAATACGAAGTTTGCGATTTCTATCAAGTAGTAGCGGATTCTGACGTTCCATAGGTGTCATTGATTGTATCATTGCTCTTGCATACTTAAATTGATCTTCATCTGGTTGCAAGTCTTTGACAGGTAATTGACTCTTAAACGGTACAAGATCAAGCAATTGATCAAGGGGACCCATATTAGTTATTTGTTCAAGTTGTGTTAGAAAATCGTTAAAATCTAAGCCTTTCTTCTCTGTAAGTTTGCGTTCTAATTCTCGTGCTTGGTCTTCGTTGAATACTGATTCGGCTTTCTCCATTAATGTCTGGAAATCACCTTGTCCAATTATACGTGATGCCATCCGTTCTGGATGAAATTCTTCAAGTGATGATGCGTCTATTTTCTCACCAACACCTATAAATTTGATCGGCTTATCTGTTACAGATCGGATAGAGAGTGCTGCTCCACCTCTTGCATCTCCATCCATCTTTGTCAAGATTACACCGCTAATATCCAAATCGTTGTTGAAGTTTTCTGCGACATTCACTGCATCCTGACCTGTCATCGCATCAACGACAAGTAGTATTTCAGAAGGATTTACAGCATCTTTAATTCCTTGAAGTTCACCCATCAAAGTCTCGTCAATATGCAAACGACCAGCAGTATCTATAATGACACAATCGAACCCACGTTGTAGCGCATCTTTCACTGAATCCTTGGCTATTTTCACAGGTGAAACATCGGTCCCAAGTGAGAAGACAGGAGTGTCAATCTGTTCTCCAAGCACCTGCAACTGTTTTATAGCTGCTGGACGGTAAACATCACCTGCAACTAACATTGGGTTACGACCATCTTTACGGAATTTGAGTGCTAATTTCGCTGCTACTGTTGTTTTACCTGCACCCTGTAAACCTGCTAACATTACAACAGTTGGACCACTGGGAGAGATTTGAATCTTTGCAGATTCAGTCCCCATCAATTCGGTTAATTCTTCCTTGATTATTTTTGCAATCTGAAGTTCAGGTGTGAGACTACCCAACACCTCTTGTCCAAGTGCACGTTCTTTGATGTTTTCTATAAAATCACGAGTGACCTTATAGTTGACATCTGCTTCTAAAAAGGCGCGGCGAACATCACGGAGAGAATCAGAGATATTATTCTCTGTCAATTTTCCCTGACCTTTTATTTTTTTGAAGGTGCTTTGTAGCCGTTCACTTAAACTTTCAAACATCACAAGACATCCGTTATCAAAGGAGATTTCAATTATAGAATTATAGCAAAAATATACCTCTCTGTCAAGTTTTTTTCGCGTTGTGTAGACTAATTTAGTTTCTGGAATCCTTAGATGATGCTTGTTAGAATGCGTTTATCTCGCGGGATGGTTCACTTGTCAATTTCGGTATGACAAGGGCAGGTCGGAACTATATATGAAAATATGGACGAGGTGACCTCACCTCTACGGTGTCGTCTGAAGTGCAGAGGACGTTGAATAGTCTGAATCACGGAAGACACTGAAAATACATCGATTCTGATCATTCTAAAAACGTACCAAAAAAGGCTGTTTTTCGTTTTCTGGTACGTTTTACTTTTGGGTATTATCCCAGTCTGAGACTGGGTTTAGAGGGTGGCACGAAACTTTTTGAAAATTTCATTTTGGTACGTTTTTATTTGCTTGTTTATTGCCGGTTTTTGTGTGATATTTCTGCGATTTTTTGTTGATGTTATGAGTTGGATGTAATTTTTCTTTTTCATAGTGGTAGCATTTTAACATGTGGTGGAATTGGATGGAAGAAATTGTGGCGTTTGGAACAATAGGTTTCATGTATATTTCATGTATGTTTCAGTTTTTAGTTTTCAGACAACATTGTAGGGGCAGGGTTGCCCTGCCCTTTTTTATGTCAGAATCGCTGAAGACGCTGAAGTAAGAGGTGTTTTCAGTGTGTTCCGTGATTCAGATTAATGTGTTTTTGTAGTAGCCATAATTATGCAAATTTCTTGGCTACTTCAATTTTAAATCCGCCCATGTAATTGTTAATTTACTCCCTATCTCAACATCAAGAAAACTATGGATTTCATCAAAGAAACTCTTTTGATCATTTGAATTGAATGGATATAATTTTACCGATCTGTGGGTTTCGGCATCAAAGTGAAGGTTCATATAAGCAGCACCGCCGCTCTGTCCGACACGGTACAACAGCACGTTTACTCCTTTTTTTAACTCCACCTCAACATTGTAGTCAACCTGTTGTGGTGCACCAGTCCATCGTGAATTATTGTACCATTTCTCTCCGTTAATCCAAATCTGTGCATAGTCATCGTGTGCAGGTGACATCACAGACTGAATAGTATCAGGTGCTTTGATTACGAGAATGCCGTAGGTATCAAAATTGGTTGCTACACCGTTACGGATTATATTATTCTGATTACCCGGATCTATTTCATAAACAGTCCAGTTGCGCTTGCCCCCATTGTTCTGTGACCATTCCATCTCAATCCTCTGTGTCTTCATTAGACCATTCACTGTAGAAAGTGTTTCTTGAAACAATCTTTGGTTAGTTCCTCTTGCTATTAAGTCAATAGGTGCTGAAGTATTGAACCCGCCATTGTTAATATAATTTCCATCAAGACCATACCATTTTCGTATCCATGTTGCAGCACCAGAATGATCTTCGTTCAATTGTGTTCCATCTTGAGGAACTTTCATCACTTCCAATTCACCAAGTGGTCCGTCTTTAATGTTAACTTCTACTTGACCAAAGGATTTATCTAATAATGGGAGAAAGAATGTAAGAATTAGCAATGATGAAACTAAATACTTACTGATATGTGTCATAATCAAACCTTTACAAAACAGAATTAAGACAAAAACATACACCCATCTATCAATTAATCAATTTGGATATGTATCCAACGCCTTGTGCCATTCGGTTAACTTAGCTACACGTTCGGTAGAAACAGATGGTATTTCAAGAGGTCTACCACGCGTATCAATCACCAATCCGACCACTCCTCCCATCGCTTCAGTCTCAATGTGCGTTCCACGACCCGCACCTACATCAAACTTCCGTGATGGTTGTATTTTCAGTGATGCCTTTTCACCCAAACCGAGAGCATAGTGACGGAGTTCACCGTAAGGAATATCCTCAGTAATAACCTGTGAACCTCCAATTCCGATTTCAACAGAGATACAACTCTCCCCTTCCTTTCCAATTCCGATAGGCGCAACACAAGTACCAAGATGTATTAAGCAATCACGTTCAAAGACATGGGTCGCTGCTTCTTCATTAACCTGTGCTAAAACCCCAAGTTGAGGCATCATAAAAATACTATCAACTGCGAGATGTGTTATTCCTTCAGGTTGAAATGCGTCAATCATCATTAGCATTGATTGTTGTCTACGGGGTGCGTGCGATAATACCCCACCGCTGCCAACAATCATATCTAAAGAGATCATATTAACAAGTGTTTGACCACTTTCTGCTTGATCAAATGCTTCCGAGATTGTCCGTTGTTGTTGTACACCACGCAATTCCACTGCCAACTGCTTATGTTGATCAAACGCCAATCTCAATGCTTCACGCGCAATTGCCTGCTCCAAAACCAATTCTTGTAATGTTTGGGGTATAGTTGTCGGACGAATCATCTTGTTTTTTACACGATTTCTGAGATCCCCTACCTCAATATCAAATGGAACCCACCGTAATACGTTTTCAATACCTGCTTCAGCAAGTACATTTGATACGCTATAACTCATTCCAAGGTTAGCACTCACTGTTCGGTTAAAAATCGCTTCTGAATCACGGTTTTTGAAGACAGAAAATACATCTGTTGTTGCGCCTCCAATATCAACACCAACGACCTGAATATCTTGCTGTGAGGAAACTGTTTGGATTATTTCACCCACTGCTCCGGGAGTCGGCATTATAGGTGCATCAGTCCATTCAATCAGTTTTTTATAACCGGGTGCATGTGCCATAACGTGTTCAAGGAATTGATCTTGAATTTTATGTCTGGTCGGCATCAAATCTTCACGTTCTAACACTGGACGCAAATTATCTACTATTTCAAGCGACATCACATCATCCAGACGTTCCTTAATCAATTCACGTGCGTCTTTGTTACCCGCATAGATAAGTGGCAGTTCATAAGCAATTCCAAGACGTGGTTGTGGACGTGCAGCAGCGATGATTTCTGCCAATTCTACAACATGGGAGGAAGTACCGCCATCAACACCCCCAGAGAGTAGGAGCATATCAGGACGTAAATGACGAATCCGTTCAATTTTTTCATGTGGTAGACGTTTGTCGTTTGAAGCGATTACGTCCATAACAATCGCACCAGCACCTAACGCAGCACGTTCCGCACTTTCCGCTGTCAGGTTACGCACAACCCCAGCAACCATCATCTGTAAACCACCGCCAGCACTACTTGTTGATATATAAATGTCAATACCTTCATCACCATTCTGCGGCTTGATGATAACTCCGTTGTCAAGAAGTTTCCGTCCTGCAAGTTCCTCAACTTCAGTTATCGCATTAATAACACCTGCTGTAACATCTTCAACAGGTGCTTCAACTGTTGTAGGGGCTTCGCCACGGACAATAAGTTGATATTCATCACCACGTTTTTCAATGAGAATTGCTTTTGTCGTAGTGCTACCACAGTCCGTGGCAAGAATTGAACGGAGTTCACCTCCTGATTCATTCATATATTTTGTCTCCTATTTCAATTGCTGTTGTGTTTGAATCACACTAACATAATTTCTAACTTTGATTTTCAACAAGAATTTGTGCTTCAAGTGACTCAATTTTTTCGCGGAGTGCTTTAATTTCATCTTCTTGTTGTGAACGTATTTTGAAATATTGAAAGGTAATAAATGCCATTGGCACACTAACAAATCCAATAATCGCTATTATCAGTGCTACAATCAATGCACCAAGATAGTCTATACGCTCATCTAATCCTTTTATTTTTATAGAGAACTGTTTCTCAAAAGAACGAATTTCAGCAGTTATACTCTTCTCAAGGTCGGTGAAACGCTTATCTATCCGCTCTTCGGATTTATCCAGAAGCTGCTGGATTTTCTCTAAATCACCAACACTTAATTCCGCGAAGGCAGATGTGCAATAAAATAAAATCAATGTGATAACAAAAACAAAACCCAACCTTCTCATAATTTTCTCGTTTTCCTGCTCTTAATATTAGCGAGGCAGGTTTTTCGCATATAAAATAAACATTGTAGTAAAATTTTAATAGCCCAATTGTCGTAAATATTCGCGGTTAACGTTCATCCGTTCTTCATCAGTGCGGTCTTCAACCATACCCGGACACGCAGTAATCCACCGTTCATAACCGAGTTTCTCTAAAGTTGACATTATTCCTGGAAAATCAATCACATTTCCTCCACCAACATCAACCCAATTCACTTCATAATTGCTCCCATCTCCTCCACTGTACCCAGAATAATCTTGTAAATGGACATAGACAAGTACATCTTTATATCTACGAATGGATTCAATCGGGTCGAATCCCCATAGAGCAGAATGTGATACGTCAATGCACAGTTTACACTTACGCAATAGGCTCATATATTTTGCCCAATCCTCAATTGAATCTACCGTTGTATTGGTATGAATATGATAACAAACATCTAAACCGTATCGTGCTGCATATTCCGCCCATTCTTCAGAAACATCAGCAAGTTTTGTCAGATCATCGTTATTTATTGGGCGGTCGTCTGGTTTACCAGCACCCATGAACATGAAACAATCTGCCCCTACTTCTGCAGCAAAGTCAATTCTTCTTTTATTAATTTCCATCTGTTCATAGTTTTTATCAATCGGCAACCCACGTGCTGTGACTGCAGCGACAGGCATGTCAACATTTTCACATATCCTACGTATACGACGCGGTGTACCTGACCAATCCAATGATTGTCGCATCTCCCATCCATCCCAACCAGCGTTCTTGAGTTGAACTAACAACTTCTCAAAATCAGGTTGTTGCCAACGTAACGTACTATATCCAAATTTAAAACTCATCTTCATACTCCTCTACACAATTCTTTAATGATTTATAACAGCAAGCACTGGAAATTATATCAGATTTTTATATTGCTTGCAATAAATGTTAGTTTTTGTTAAACTATTTCTGCAAACTATATATCTGTTTACTTCCGTAAAGACCTATTTTTAAGGAGAAAATATGGATAAAGTGAAACTCGGTTTCATCGGTACAGGTGGCATGGCTGGCGCACACATGCGAAACCTGAAAGACAACTTTGAAGATGTTGAATTCTGTGCAATGTGCGATATCTCAGAAGACCGTGCAAAAGCACGTGCCGAAGAATTTGGTGGAAATGCTTATTCTGACTTTCGTGTTATGTACGATAAAGAGGATTTGGATGCAGTTTATATCTGCACACCTCCCTTTGCACACGGGGAACAGGAACGAATCGCTTGTGAAAAAGGCATCGCAATGTTCATTGAAAAGCCGATTCATTCTGAATTAGAACCGGCAATCATAATCAATGATTACATTAAGAAAACCGGTGTTATTACAAGTGTAGGATATCACTGGCGGTACGGTGGTAATGCTCAGAATGCAAAGAAAATGCTTGAGGAACAACCGCAAATTCTCGGAGCACTCGGTTATTGGATGGGTGGAATGCCTGGAACACCTTGGTGGCGTGTACGCGCTCAATCTGGTGGACAACACGTTGAACAGACAACACACATTTTCGATCTGTGTCGATTCCTCGTTGGAAGCGATGGTAAAACCGTACACGGTGTTGCAAATAGTGGTAGTATGACACATGTAGAAAACTATGACGTTGACGATATCAGTATGGTTAACATTGAATTCGAAAACGGTGCTGTTGCAAATATCGTTTCCGCTTGTGCATTAGAAGGTTTTGGACGTGTACATCTTGAGGTATTCACACGTGGTCTCGTTGTTACCGTCGGTGGACCGAACAATGCAAACCGCAAAGGTGAAACTGAACCACTTTCAGGTGCAGGTGGACAAGATCGTGATCGTGTCTTTATTGATGCAGTCAAGAGTGGTGATGACTCAGAAATACTGTCACCATATAGCGATGCACTCCAGACACTTCGTATCATGCTTGCTGCAAGCACATCGTTTGAGACTGGAAAAGCTATTGACCTGTAAGGTTCTATAAGAACATTCTGTGTGTCAACCACTTTTCTTACATAGACATTTAGTCTCAATAACACATTATTATTTCATTGAGAGAGAAAATTATGCCAATTAATCAATCTATCTGTTTTGGTAATTTCCGGCGTGACAAAGAGCCGGTAGACGTTATTAAAAAAGCCGCTGAGATCGGTTATAAATCTGTTGAAATGTTACCAGCAGATCTCTGGTCAGTTGTTCAGGATCACGGTATGCGGGTCGCTATCGTAGTCGGACACTCATCACTTCCATCCGGTTTGAACGATCCAGACAACCATGATCGAATTGAGGATGAGTTACTCAAGAATATTGACATCGCTGCAGAGAACGACATCCCAGGTCTAATCTGTTTTTCTGGTAATAGAGAAGGTAGGTCAGATGAAGAAGGTCGTGATAACACAATAGCCGGTTTGTCGCGGGTAACAAAGGCAGCAGAGGAAAAGGGAGTCAACCTGTGTGTTGAACTACTCAACAGCAAAGTTAACCACCCAGATTATCAGTGTGATAAGACTGAGTGGGGTGTTGAGGTATGCAAGGGTGTCGGTTCACCACGGGCACTACTACTTCACGACATCTACCACATGCAAATTATGGAAGGTGACTTAATCCGCAACATCACGGATTACATTGAGTATATCGGACACTTCCACACAGCAGGAAACCCCGGTAGACGTGACCTTGATGATGAACAAGAAATCTACTATCCTGCTGTTATGCGTGCTATTGCAAATACGGACTATGACCTTTATGTTGGACATGAATTCAGTCCAAAAGGTGATTCGTTCGATGCAATGCAGCATGCTTATGATGTGTGTAATGTTTAGACTACCTTGAATTGGTATGGAGGGTCTCTGCGCCCTCCATATTCTATTTTTATTAAATGACACCCGAAGCCAAGGCACGTCAAACCATAGATAGCATGCTGGAAGCGTCTGGATGGCATATTCAAAACTATGCTGAACGTGCAACAGATGCATCACTTGGTGTTGCTGTCCGAGAATATCCATTGCAAGAGGATCAGAACGCAGATTATCTTCTTTTTATTAATGACGTTGCAGTTGGTATTTTAGAAGCAAAAAAAGAAGGTATGACTCTTGGAGGTGCTCTCCAACAAGCAGAAAGGTATCACGCCAGTCTCCCAGTTACCTTGACAACATTTCAAGGGTGCCCTTTTTTATATGCATCAACAGGTATTGAAACGCATTTTCGGGATATACGTGACCCGAATTCGCGTTCCCGTCCAGTATTTACATGCCATACACCTAAGGCACTAATAGGTGCACTTCAACCAAAGACGCTTCGACAGAGACTTCAGGATGATCTACCGACGTTAGAACAAGGAAATCTCTGGGATTGTCAGTTTGAGGCAATTAAACGACTTGAAGAATCATTTGCTGATTCCCGTTCGCGCTCACTAATCTGTATGGCAACAGGTAGTGGGAAAACTTATGTCGCTGTAAGCAGCATCTACCGTCTAATAAAATTCGCAAAGATCAAACGCGTTCTTTTTTTAGTTGACCGTAATAACCTTGGAAGACAAGCACATCGAGAGTTCCAGTCATACAGGACTCCAGATGACAACAGGAATTTTACGGAACTCTACAACGTTCAACATCTCGCAAGCAATACAATTGACCCCATTAGTCAGGTCTGTATTACTACGATACAACGTCTTTACTCAATGTTGTCAGGTGAACCCAATTATGAATCTGACGATGAGGAAAGTTCTACTTTTGAACAGGAAGCAGAGGATTCACCACCACAACAAGTTATCTATAACCCAAACATTCCCATTGATACCTTTGACCTTATCGTCGTTGATGAATGTCACCGTTCTATCTATGGTAAGTGGCGACATGTATTAGAATACTTTGACGCTTTCATTATCGGTCTCACTGCCACACCATATTCACAAACGCGCAATTTCTTCAATCAGAATCTTATCTATGAATACGACCACGAGCAAGCTGTTGCAGACAATGTGAATGTCGGTTATTTCGTTTACCGGATAAAAACCGAAATTACAGAAAGTGGTAGTAGAGTTTTGGAGGGTAGTTATATTGCGAGACGAGATAGAGAAACTCGGAGACTTAACTGGGAAGAGTTGGAAGAAGATGAAGAATATACAGGAAATCAGTTAGATCGAGATGTTGTAGCAGAAGACCAAATTCGCACAGTTATTCAAACTTTTAAAGAAAAACTATTTACTGAACTCTTTTCCAGTAGGCAAACTGTTCCAAAAACACTTATCTTTGCAAAAGATGACTCACATGCCGAGGACATTGTCCATATTGTCCGAGATGTATTTGCCAAAGGTGATGATTTCTGCCAAAAGATTACCTACACAAGTGATAGACCGGAAGATTTGATTAGACAATTTCGCACACAATTCAATCCACGAATCGCTGTAAGTGTTGACATGATTTCTACCGGTACCGACATCAAACCGCTTGAATGTCTACTCTTTATGCGATCGGTCAGATCCAGCGGGTATTTTCAACAGATGATCGGACGCGGTGTGCGGACAATTAGTCCAGATGATCTACGCGCTGTCACAAGTGATGCAATTGCCAAAACACATTTCATCATTGTTGATGCTGTCGGGGTGTGTGAATCTGTTAAAACCGATACACAACCACGCATAGGGGAGCCGTCTACGACTGAACCACCGACATCGCGAGTAAGAAACCCCGACCAACTGATTGACGATATAAGTGAAGACCGATTAATTGAATCTGGATTTGATCCAGCAAGTTTTTCACAAGTTATCACAATTATTCATGACTTTAAACAGTTTATCAATGAGCACGTAGATGAATTGACAGCATTACAAATCTTGTGTGAACGTCCAGGAGCACAAGACAGATTGACTGTAGACAACTTAAATGAACTGGAAAATGCATTACAAGAACATTCCAGTAGTCTGAGTCGTGAGTCATTATGGTTAGCTTATGAAAGCCGTTCATCAGAAAGCGTTCGTGGAAGAACAACACAACAAACAGACCTTATATCACTGGTGCGATTCGCTATGGACATTAATCTTTTGCTGGAGCCGTTTAGTGAAATTGTCAATCGAAACTTTGAAGAATGGTTAGGTAGTAAAGACTTTAACCCAGATCAATGTAGGTGGCTTGAAATGATTCGTGACCATATTGCCACTTCGCTTGAGTTTCGGACAACTGATTTTGATTACCCTCCTTTTGCACAACGCGGCGGTGTAGCAAGAGCTTTACAGCTATTTGATGACGATTTAGACGATATACTAACAGATCTCACAGAAAATTTGGTTTCTTAATCTTTGTTGTAAATACGACCTTTATTTTAGTAAACCGTTTGAATCCAAATAAGACTTGTAGTAAACTAATAGTAGTTTGGGATGTTAACCCAAACAAATAAAATGAGATATTAACGCATGTTAACTTCAATTTCCAATGATTTACCAAAAGGCTGGGTTTATACTACGCTGGAGGAAATTAGTGTTATTATATTAGGGCAATCTCCTCCTTCCTCAACTTATAATATTGATGGAGAAGGACTTCCTTTTTATCAAGGAAAACTTGAATTTGGCAAAATATATCCAACACCCCGGAAATGGTGTACTTCACCTAAGAAAATTGCTGAGAAAGGTGACGTATTCATTTCTATTCGCGCTCCCGTTGGACCAACTAATGTATGTCCTGAAAAATCTGCAGTGGGTAGAGGACTCGCAGCAATTCGCGGATTAGGTGGTATTGAGTCGTTTTTCATCCTTTATTTAATGCGGACATTTGCTAATGAAATTGCAAGTAGAGGAACAGGCACCACTTTTGATGCGATAACTGGAAATCAACTCAAAACATTTGAAGTCCCACTTCCACCGTTGACTGAACAACACCGCATCGTAGCCAAATTACAGAGGTTATTTAACGTGAGTTCGGAAATAAATAAGTGTATGATTTAAGAGAACCCCTTTGATATAATGAAGTAATTACACCTTCAGTAAAAGGAGTTCTCCGATGGCTATTGTATCACTTTTCTGTGAAATTCACGACTTTTTTATT
>JAJDWI010000127.1 GCA_022825665.1 Candidatus Poribacteria bacterium | reverse complement strand
CATCGCACATTTCATCAAATACAATTACAACTCACGGGTCAAAGACAGATGTTAGTTGGAATCATGGCGCATTTTCATGAATTAAAACCGAAAGAACCTTGATAATTATTGATTTATGACAACTTTTGAGAAATATCAGTTGGTTATATGGATCTAATCCGCAAGGAGTAAAAATGAGAAGTTTTGGAACACATGGCATTGTATATCCTGATAAGAATTACGTCGTTCCACGAACAGAAGAGACGGCGAATTTTATCGGACGTGTCAAAGAGGGAAAGTATATAGTACTCTTCGCACCACGTCAAACTGGTAAGACAACCTTCTTCAGAATGGCACTTGATACACTTACGATAGGAGATCCAACTTACTTACCAATTCAGTTGGATTTTCAAACAATGCGTAATGTTTCCACGGCAACTTTTTATGAACAGTTACACTATATGATTTGTAAGCAAATCAATAGTGTTTTTAATATACAGGGTAGCATGCCATCTGAATCGCTGACACAGTTTTTAGAAAATACAGCATTAACTGATCATTTATCTATGGTTAGGTTTTTTGATGGTCTTGGAGATATACTAAACTGTGATACTGACGAATCCAAACATGACTTTAAACGGGTTGTGCTTCTTATCGACGAGTTCGATGGAATTCCTCAGACTGTTGTAAGTGATTTCTTATATTCTCTACGTCAGATTTACCTTTCCACCGATATACCGTGTCCCCACAGTGTTGGCATTGTGGGAGTTAAGAGCATCGCGCAACTTGACTATGACAGGTCTATCTCACCATTCAATATACAGGATGAATTTCGATTACCGAACTTTACAGTTGAACAGGTGCAGGAACTGTTTTCCCAGTATACAGATGAAGTCGGTCAAATCATTGACAACGAGGTTATTCAACTCATCCATAAACAGACAGCAGGACAACCTTTCTTAGTGAATCGTATTGGTCAGATATTAACCGAGGAGTTGGATATTCCAATAGCAGAGACGTTGACATTGGCACATTTTGAAAATGCATATACACATCTCATTGAAGAAAAAAATACTAATATTTCACATCTAACAACCAATATCCGAAAAGACCGCAGCTACGAAACAATATTAATGAAAATCCTTACTTCTGATGAAGGTGTGCGGTTCAACCTTCATAATGAACATATCAATGAACTTGCTACTTATGGAGTAATTAAAAAAGGTGATGATAGCATGTGTGAGATTGTAAATCCGATATATCTCTATTGTATTATACAAACGTTCAAGCCAGCTATCAACGGTCTGGAATCTGATTACTTTGCTGATGAAAACATAGAAGGTTATCGGTCATATCTTACACCCAGTGGACAAGTTGATTTAACTGGATTACTTGAAAACTTCCGTGATTTCGTAGCACGGTCAGGATACAAAATTCTACAAGTTCCTGAAACCCCTCAAGAATATGTTGGGCAGCATCTTCTTCTGACATATCTTGAACCGTTTGTCCAGTTAATCGGCGGTGGGATGTATATAGAAGTTCAGACTGGACGTGGTAAAATGGACTTACTTATCACACACAACCAGCAAAAACACGTCATTGAAATCAAGATTTGGAGAGGAGAAAACCGCTATCAAGCAGGAAAGAAACAACTTGCAGCATATCTCAAATCTGAGAATGCTTCTGAGGGTTATTATGTGGTATTTGACCATCGTTTAGAACCAGAATCGAAGGAGGAAAAGGTCATAGTCGACAGTGTGACAATTCAATGTTATGTAATCCCAGTGATACAGGCTCAGCCTTCATCCATCACAAACTAATTCTTTTTATTCCAGGACTTACGCATAAACGGTAGGCGCGCTTTGTAAGCGCGCTGGACTTCAATAATAAATTACCGAATCTATTTTTTAATCTTCATCTAACCGCACCCATAAGCGTCAATTTAAGGACAAGATGCGTTCGTAGTCGCGCAATTCATTGCGCCTCTTACACTAACGTAGGGCGAGGTTTCCTCGCCCGCATTGTTATACCATTTCTATATGATAACAGGACATTATTTCGTAGGTCGGGTAGAAGCGGTAGCGAAACCCGACTTTTTAGAGTGTCTTGTCGGGTTTCGTTCCTCAACCCATAGGTGTCAATCTAAGAACATGTCTCTTGTGGTAATTCCTTATCCAACCTATTCTAGAAGACACACCTTTCGCACCGCTGGTGCTTTAGGTTTTGCTGTATTAGGTGCTATACACCTTTCGCACCGCTGGTGCTGAAATATACCTTGCTAAAGCCTCGGAGAGGCGATAGGTGTATAGTAAACGTTGATCCTGCTAACAGCAAGCCCCAGAGGGGCGAAAGGTGTATTAGATGCACTAACGTTACATACTAAATTGACACCTATGGGTTTCGTTCCTCAACCCGGCCTACAGGACATTATGACAATTTGTCAATTAGAAATGGTATTACATACAGTCCCGTAGGTCGGAGTGAGCAAAGCAACCTCTGATATGGAAACTAAGTCCCAGCGGGACGAAAGGTGTATAGAACAAGTGATACACCTCTAATATCAGCACCAGCGGTGCGAAAGGTGTAGTCTAAAGTCGGTCAGACCAAGAAAATACCTCAAGAGAAATGTTCTTAAATTGACGCTTATGGTT
>JAJDWI010000033.1 GCA_022825665.1 Candidatus Poribacteria bacterium | reverse complement strand
AATCGCATCGGAATGGATCTTACTGCTTCCGCGCTAACACTGGATTCCGGTTTTGATACTAAGGTAAATCGTAAGATTATCAAAGAACAAGGGCTGATCCCCAGTGATCTATCCGAACCGACGGAATGCCAAAGAACCTATAGTAATCGCTCGCATGTTCCGTTGGTTTAACAAAGACATTTACAAAGAACGATATAAAGTTGAACGGACTTTCGGTTGGCAAGATACTTACAGGAAACTTGCCATTAGCTACGATAAACTCAAAGAAACCCGTTTAGGGTTTCGGTATTTAGCATATTCAATGATAAACTTACGAGTGACTTTCAACGATGTTTAGTTCGTACTCGCTATGAGTTCATAATGAAAGGAGACAATACAAATGACTGAAGAACTTTCACGTCTTAAGGGAGTTGAATTACGCGATATATGGGAAAATGAAGCGCAGCATTTCACACCGTGGTTGGCAGAAGATGAAAATCTTATCCTACTTGGAGAAACACTTGGTATAGAACTTGAACTTGAGGCACAAGAGATAAACATTGGAGACTTTAAGGCAGATATTTTATGCATTAATACGGAAGACAGTTCACGTGTTCTTATTGAAAATCAACTAAATGAGACGGACCATAGACACCTTGGTCAAATTCTGACCTATGCCGCGGGGTTGGATGTTTACACGGTTATTTGGATTGCAAAGGAATTCAGAGATGAACACCGAGCAGCACTTGATCTACAAAATGAGATTACAAACGAACGTTTTCGGTACTTTGGTGTAGAGATAAAGTTGTGGATGATTGGAAATTCAATCCCTGCTCCGCAATTTGTTATTGTTTCTAAACCGAATGATTCAAATCTCTCAATATCATCTATCTCCATAGATGATTGGAAAACAAAATTCTGGACAAAATTTAAAGAACACTTGCATACGACAAACAGTGGATTTAGGATTTACAGACCAGGTCCTAAAAATGCAGTCCAATTTGGTATCGGGCATCCCGATTTCAGATTAGAAGCAAGGTTAAGTAAACAAATCGGGCGTATTGGAATTAGACTCTACATTACAGGAATAAATGCTGAAGTTTACTTCCACTTATTGTATGAAAGACGTGAGGAGATTGAAACGGAATTCGAAGATAATCTAGAATGGGAGGAATCTCCACGTCAAAAAGCATGTGCAGTTTCATATTACAATAACGATATCTTGCCACAAGATGAAGAAGATTGGTCCAACCAACATAATTGGCTTACTTCATTAATGGAAAAGTTTAATGAGGTATTCAGAGAACGGCTTCAAAATCTTGACCCAGATGACTATGTTCGGACAGACAATATTGAAGAATAGTAGACGCAGATAGACAATCAATGGATAACACAGACACCTTTCATATTCTCGCTTTAGATGGAGGGGGAACTCGCGGTATATATTCTGCTCATCTTCTTGCAAAAGTTGAACAGGCTTTTGATGTATCTATCAACAAGTGTTTCGACCTTATTGTTGGGACAAGTACAGGAGCAATAATCGCAGGTGCAGTTGTCTCAGATATTCCAATGGTTGAGATTGTAGAACTCTTTGAAATTGAAGCACCCGATATATTTCGAAAAAGATGGTATCGAAATCCGTTATTTTTCAGCAAGTATTCAAACGAAAAACTTGCACAAATTATTGCTAAACATATTCCTGCAATACCCCTCTCAGAAATATCAACCCCTTTGATGATAACGAGTTCAGAGATTACAACAAGTGAACTGTACATTTTTAGATCAAATTATGTTGAAAAACAGAATGAATCCGCTTCTTTAAACGGGGATATTTGTTTGCGAGATGCGATTGTTGCCTCGTGTGCTGCACCTACATTCTTCGCGCCTAAAAATGTAGAAAGTCATCTGTTAGCAGATGGCGGTCTATGGGCAAACAATCCTTCTATTGCTGCCTATACGGAAGCACTTACTCATTTTGGGAAAGAGGCAGCACAAGTTAAAATAGTGTCACTCGGTACTGGACATTCGGTGTCAATGTATCGCAAAAGACGTGGTTGGGGTTTTCTATCGGGATGGGGTGGAATAAAGTTAGTTTCCTATGTGATGACATTACAATCTCAGGCATCTGCAAATATGGCGAAACTACTTCTAAAAGAGAATTACTTGCGGATTGACCCACCAATAGATTTTTGGGATATAGATACTGTTGTGCAGTCAGAAAATCTGAAAGCACTCGCGGAAAGAGATTTCACCGAACATGCTTCAGAAATAGAAGCGTTTATCAAACGTTCCGTTTAAAACCCAATGTTTTAGGTTTGGGAATGGGTCAGATGTATTTGTGTCAAATTAATCCAGTTTCAGCAAGTGTATTCCTAAGTGCTTCAAAATTCTTAGGTGCCATCGGGGCAAGGGGTAATCGCACTTTTCCATTAAGTTTACCCATTAATTTGAGTGCAGTTTTTACTGGGATTGGATTTGTTTCAATGAAGAGATTAATTGACAAAGGTAAGGTTTTATAGTGCAGTTTTTGGGCAAGTTCAAGATTTCCAGCATGGAATGCATTACACATCTCCGCAACATCTGCTGGTACAATATTTGCAGCAACGGATATAACACCTTTGCCACCAACTGCAAGAATAGGTAATGTGTTGACATCATCTCCGGAAAGCACAACAAAGTCATCAGGACATAGGTTCACAACTTCACTTGCGCGTTTAAGTTCACCTGTTGCTTCCTTAAGAGCGACGATGTTAGGATGTTCTGCTAAACGTGCAATTGTTGGTGAAAGGATGTCAGTACCACACCGTCCCGGAACGTTGTAGACAATAATCGGTATGTCAACGGAATCCGCTATCTTCATGTAATGTGCGTATAGTCCCTCTTGGGTGGGTTTGTTATAATAGGGAGTAACAATTAAAGCTGCATCAGCACCAGCAGCTTTTGCATGTTCTGTTGCACGAAGTGTCCGTGTAGTTGAATTTGAACCAGTGCCAGCGATGACAGGAACTCTTCCGTTCACTGTTTCAACGGTGATTTCTATAACACGGTCATGTTCAGTTTCTGATAAAGCAGGGGATTCACCTGTTGTTCCACACGGGACGATACCGTGTGTTCCGCCTTCAATCTGAAACTCAATCAGTTCTTTGAGTTTTGCTTCATCCAACGCTTCATCGTCCTTAAACGGTGTGACGAGTGCTACATAAGAACCCTCAAACATATAAATCCTCCTTGATTACGACGATATATCTAAGTGTGCTAATTAATAAATCCATGCTGTTGATGTAAGTTCACCTGCAAAGATGACACGTGCATCGCCTTCAAGATACACGTTTTTTGCTTCCTCGTTTACTAAATCAAAATGTATCTTCAGAATTACGCCGCTTGCGGTTTTAACAGAAACAGGTGATTTTACCTTCCCTATAGATGCTGATACAATAGCTGATGCAATAGACCCAGTGCCACATGCAAGTGTCTCATTTTCAACGCCGCGTTCATAGGTGCGGATTTCAAGCAACTCTTGCGAATGGATACGGATAAAATTCGCATTTGTTCCTGCAGGTTTAAAATCCTCATGATACCGTGTTTGCTGACCTAAATCAAACACATCTGTTGCTTCAAGGTCATCTACAAAGAAAACTACATGCGGAACACCACTATTTGCGAAACCAACATTATGTACACCGTCAGCAAGTTTAAGCGGAACATTAATACGAATATCTTCGGGATCGCTCATACGTACTTTAACGTTATCACCGACAACTTCGGCTTCATATATCCCAGCATTTGTCAAGAATTGCATCTTTTCAGACACGATACCGTTGAGATAGGAGAACTTAGCGATGCATCGTGCACCGTTCCCACAAGTTTCTACCTCTCCGCCATCCGCATTGAAGTATCGCATACGAAAGTCAACATCTTCTGCCTTTTCTACAAGTAGCACACCATCTGCGCCAACTGACATCCTACGTTGACATACCTTGATCACAAAATTCATGAATTCTGTATCTGTGCTATCAACAATTTGGTTCAGATTATTGATGATAACAAAATCGTTTCCTGCACCACTAAGTTTCATAAATGGTATTTTGTCCATGTTCTGTCCTTACATCTTGACCTTGATATAGTAATAGATTAATACAGATTTTGTTTTACGTCAAGGCATTTTCATATTGTAACTGGTTTATCAATAATTCATCAAAATGATCTTGAAACTGGTACGCATGTCTACGAAGTTCTTCAACAATGGATATAACACCATCGTAACTATCACAGGTGACCAAACGTGATCGAAACGGTTTAATGTGTGGAATTCCTTTAAAATAGTTGCTATAGTGACGTCGCATCTCAATGAGTCCGAGTTTTAATCCTTTCCATCGGATAGAAAAATCCAAGTGCTTTCTAAAAACTGAAATGCGTTCATCTATTGATGGATGGGATAGCAATTCACCAGTTGAGAAGTAATGTTTTATTTCATTAAAAATCCAAGGATATCCAATAGCAGCACGACCAATCATGATCCCATCGACTCCATATTTTTCACGCATCTTTGCTGCTTTTTGTGGACTATCAACGTCACCGTTCCCAAATACGGGAATAGTCATACGTGGATTATCCTTGATTCTACCGATGAGTGTCCAATCTGCTTCACCTTTATACATTTGCCGTCGTGTTCTGCCATGAATTGCTATCGCCTTTATCCCAACATCTTGGAGACGTTCTGCAACTTCAACTATATATTTTGTGTTATCGTCCCATCCTAACCTTGTTTTGACAGTAACAGGTAATGTTGTAGCCTTTACCATTTCCGCAGTCATCTTGACCATCTTAGGAATGTTTTGTAATATACCTGCCCCTGCGCCTTTACATGTGACTTTTTTTACGGGACATCCGTAGTTTATATCAATGATGTCAGGTTGTACACGTTCGGTTATTTCAACCGATTCCCGCATTACTTCAATATCATGCCCAAAGATTTGGATACCTATCGGTCTTTCGTATTCAAAAATGTCCAACTTAGCAACGCTCCGTGCAGCGTCACGTATCAGTGCTTCGGAGGAGATAAATTCCGTGTACATAATATCCGCACCGTGGTCTTTACAGACGGCGCGGAAAGGAGGATCACTGACATCTTCCATCGGTGCAAGTAATAGGGGGAAAGTTGGGATGTTGATGTTACCAATTGTTAGCATATATTAATTTTGGTATAATCTTTAGATGTTGGTTATTGGATTCGTTTCGTGTATTCATCGTGTTTTCCGATCCAATACCAGACGAAAGATCCATTATCTTCAAATGCCAATGCACGATAAGACCTATTTATGCGTGCCGACCAATCTTTTTCTCCAACTTTTTTGAAATTTAGGGATGGATGTCTTGGATTCTGTTTCAATAATGCAAAACTATTGTCTGCTTGCCTTTGGATCTCTCGCGGTAAATTTTGATAGCACTCCCAAAATTCTCTGCGTGTTTTATAAATCTGTACACCTGCCTACCCGCAAATCTTCAAGGGCTTCATCACGAAGTTGATCAAGTTTTCCAGCTTTTATATCTTCTTCAATCTGCTTATCCCATGCTTCCCAGTCAGCATCTAAAGTTTCAAAAAGTGTTTGCTCAAGGTTTTTCAGCAGAGCTTCCTTTGTGGTATCTTCACATTTCACTTTCGGGTGTTCTTTTATCCATCCTATCCAACCATCGCAATTTTGTTTTATATGTGCTGTGTAAGTTGTGTCGTATTCTATATCATGAATTTTTACGGTTTGTATATGTTCCATGGTTAACTCCATTCTTAAAGAGATAGATTATGGATTATTATACTTTGTAATAGTGCTATTGTCAAGGAAATCAAGTTGGTGGATTTCCTTGACAATTTTGTTTTTTCTTGATAAACCTAATAGTATCATTACAACCCGATTTATTCACTCATTCAATAGAGAGGTATTCTATGAGATGTATATTTGTTGGAATTGAGTATGCAGGAAAATCAACTTTGATAAAGTTATTAACAGACTATTACCGTCATAGGAAATTATCAGTCCATGTTGATGACCATTTCACAATCCCTGATTCTACACTCAGTGCGGAATCAAGAGCTGCATATATCAACTTTCCCAATGATGTTAAAGAACGTATGCAACGGATGCAAATTCAGTATCACGTTGAAGTAATCAAAAACTATCCGAACACACTCATCGCAGGGTGGCACATTGAGGAGGCAGTCTATACATCCGTTTATGGGAATGATCCAGATAGTCCTTATTATGGCAACTACCAATATCGTGCACAACGTGGATATGAAACACTGGTAATGGAAGCAAGATTACCAGATGTAGTATTGATCCATGTCACCGCAAACGATGAAGTGATAAAGGAGAGAATAGATACAGATCCACACGAATATCAGATTATCAAGTCAGAGGATATATCAAAAATAAAAGGTCTTTTTGAGGAGGAGATTGACAAATCTCTGTTTACACATAAAGGACGAAAAATCGTACTGGACACATCCGATAAAACCCCTTCAGAATCACTTGATGAGCTATTACTCCTGACAGAACCATTGATTACTTTTGGTGAGTTAGCTATCCGTGCATTACCTGTACCAGAAGAATCTTATGAGGTAAGATATGAAAAGGGAGTTAGGAAAATAATAAGTTAACATCCAAAGTAATCCTATTTAGACAAACTCAGTATAAGTGATATTTTGTCACGTTACTATACTTATAAAGATTGTTCTATGTGATCTGTGAATTTATGATATAATTGGACTGCATTTATACAATGATAAATCTATTGAATGGAATTGGAGAAAAAGAAAATGAGTCAAAACAGTCTGAAAATTGCATTTATTGGTGTTGGTGGTATTGCAGGTAATTACCGTAGAAGTCTAAAACAACTTCAACATCCAGTTGCTGCGGTATGTGATATAAATGAAGATCGTGCTAAAGCAATTGCTGATGAAGAAAACGCTACACCCTACATTAATCACCAAGAAATGCTACAACAGGGAAAACCGGATGTAGTCTTTACCTGTATTCCACCCGGTGCCCATACGACGCAGGTCGCTGATTCTGCAAAATCTGGGGCAGCGGTTTTTGTAGCAAAGCCAGTTGCACAGGACTTAGCAACTGCACAAATTGCTTGTGATGCCATTAGTGTATCTGGAGTTATCAACCAAGTTGGATATATGGCGCGGTATAGTGACATTACTGACAAAGCAAAGGAGTTAGTTGGGGATCGGAAACTGTCAATGGGTATGGGCAGATTTCTTGCGCGGATGGGGGCAAGTCATCCGTGGTGGGGAAAGTTTGAAGTATCCCGTGGACAAATGGTTGAACAGACGACACACGTCTTTGACCTGATAAGGTATTTCATTGGTGATGTTGAATCTGTTCACGCATTCGGTATTAAAGATGTCTCTGATGGTATTGCTGATTTTGAGGAGTGCACAGTCTGCAATCTGAAGTTCAAAAGCGGTGCAGTGGCAAGTATCACAAGCACATGCGCTGCCCGTGCACATGATCATTTCGCAACGGAATTAGTCGGAGATGACATTTATCTCAAACTAACTCACGATAATGGATTGCGAGGTCAGATTGCTGGTGAGAGTATAGATTATAATGGAAGTGAAGCAGGTTACTTCCGTCAGGTTGAACAGTTTATCAAAGCAGTTGAAGCGAATGATCAGAATTTAGTCCGGTCGTCCTATGCGGATGCGGTTAAAACATTGGCTGTAACTCTTGCTGCGAATCGATCATTAGAAACAGGACAGATTGAACAGGTTACTGTTTAATGCTACCCAAACAGTACACCTGCTAAATTTCCCGACCTGCCACAACGTCCTGTCAGAATTTGTAATCGCTTGCCGTGGACGAATACTTTCAGCTGCCTTGCTCCTTTAGGGTTTGTCCACTTAACACCTCGACCTTCAAATAGGACAGGTCTATAGATAATATGTGCCCGGATTGAAACGGGTGCAATTTGATGAATAAATACCAGACTGTTTTCTGTCTTTTCAACTACGTCTGATTCAACTGCTTTTCCACGTTTGAGTTCAACTGAAGCTGCGACAAGGTTGTTATCATCAGGATGAATGAAGAAGAGAAGTCGGTCACACCGTTTTTCTACTTTTCCACGAAAATCAAATTCTTTCTCAAGATCTACTACAACACGTTCTGATGGTAAATCTACCATATCAACCTTGCATCCTTCACCGCTACACGACTTAATCAAACTATTATGATTGAAACGTGATCGGAGTTCATCAAGTGTATTATTCAGATTCACGTTTACTTTCACCCTTTAATTCTTCAAGTCGGTTTTGTAGACGTGCGGAACGGTTGTAAAGATCTTCTGCGACATCCAAATATTCCAGCGGTTCGACTCCATCAATACGACTATATGGAATTTCCTCCACCATTCCATTTTTTTGAAAATGCCATATCCCAACTTCTTCTGTTTGTAAAGAAGTCGGTAAGTCGGTAACTTTCTCCCCAGATTTTTCGAGTTCTCCTGCACGTATCAGATTTCCAATTTCCTGAAGTAGCCAATCACTATGTGTTGTTATTATGACTTTTACTCCTGCCCGAACCAAACGCGCAAGTATAACCGCCATATCCGCTTGGGCACTAGGGTGAAGGTGTGCCTCTGGTTCTTCAATGATGAGTGTATCTCCAGGGTTGACATAACCGCGTAGATATAAGACTAATGGAGCAAGTTCTGATACCATTGCAGATGTTCTCGTTAAATTCACTGACTGCCCCAAATCGTTAGAACGGAAATGGACTTCAGGATAACCACTTTCTGATTTGACAATTTCTATTTTCCCTCCAAGTACTTGGGACTCTAACTTATCAACGATTTCTGTTAAAGTACGATTTGGTTTGTTATTATCTTGATATAGAGTTAGATACTGCATATAATCAACAACAACTGTAGAAAGTGTAGGAATATGTACATGTCCACTGTTTTTGCGAAGAGTCTTCTCCATAAGAGAACTTGCTACAATACGATTACTATGTAAAATACCATTGCGGGTGGCAGGCAGAAAATACCACTTTGGCTGATTTTTTTTCTTGAACATGTTATATATGTTTAATTCAGGTGCCGATTTATTCGTGGTGATTTTAGCATCTTGTATTATGAATGAGAAAAATGGGTTGTTCTTATCTGAATAGATTAACTTGATAATGAACTCAAGAAAATCTTTATCATTACCGGTAAATCTGATTAAATCGAATACTGATGGAACATCAAAATATCGTTCAAGTGCCGATTCAACTATTTCCAGATCGGTCAGTTTGTAGTCTAATGTTTCCTCTTGAATGTATTCAGAAGTATTTGTAGATTCAGTTGCAGGAAAACCGTAAGACTCACGAAAAATAGTGTGCATCATATACAGCAACGTGGCAAAATAAGTCTTCCCAGTATTGCTTGGACCAACGAACACGGTCAAAGGACGTAAGTCAATGTTAGCTTCTGCAATGGGACCGAAGTTCTTGACTTCAATTTCAACCTTCGGCTGTTCTTGTGTTTTGTTGTCTTCACTCATCGTTATTTCCTCAATAAAGAATAGTTTGTATTGATTAGAAAAATGTGAGATACGGTTTGCCTTCTATTTCCCTTAATAGCAACAGAGCAAGTTCACGTGCATGGTAGTCTCCCCACATGGATGCTTCTCCACACGGTATTTTCCTGTCCTCTGGCACATAGTCCCACCCATTTGGACGGTGATAAACTGAATGCAATAACAGTCCTTGATGAGATTCTGAAGTGGAGAGATACGGTTCTGCAAACAGGGTCTTGGCTACCGTCAACCCTGCTTGGTAATAAATAGTTCCTGTATCGTGTTCATCATGCTTTTTTAGGTAATTACCGAGTCGGATGAGTCCTTGAGCTGCTATTGCAGCTGCGGAACTATCCACTGGTTCATAATCGTTATAAGGATCTGCAGGAACTGACAAATAATCGCCAAGTTCTGACAAACCGGGTGCACCTGTGTCCCAATATGGGATTCCATCTTGTGCAGTGTTCTCAATGTAAAAATCTGCAGTTGCTTCTGCAGCTTTCCGCATGTGGGTGGTCACTTCGGTCTTTCCACCATAGGGTTCAAGGTTTTCCTCAGATAATGTATCAAAAAACTCCAGTTGTTCAGCGTAACCTGTGAGTATCCATGCCAATCCACGCGTCCACGTAGAAAATGGTGAATAACCTTGTTGCGTGCTTGGACAACGGTAGTTTCCATCGTTTGTATTGAAGATGGACTCATGCACAACACGTCCGCGTACATCAAAAGCGTCACGTCCTTCACCATAGTATACATTATATTTTGCTGTGGTCTGAGAATGTTGAATTAGTCTATCCAACAGGTTTATAGCGACATCCCCTTCACCCATTAGCACTGCACCGAGTGTGTGTCCGACTGCCAAAACACGTAATGACCGGATCGTATCTGAAAAAAGTGAATGTGGACCGTTGAAAGATGCAATATATCCTGATCCATCTTTAATATTTGTCCAACGACTCGCTTGAACGGCTGCGGATGCTTTCAAGGCAATCTCATAGAAATGCATCTCATTGTCGTCCCACGGAATGACATCTTCCTGCATCAATCTACGTAAGTTACCATAAGTGGATACGTTATTAAACCCGTGGTCATGCACACCTATATGTGTGACATGTGGTGCCATCTTTTCAATCGTGTTCTTCCTGCCAATTTCAAGAAATTGTTCATCACCTGTCGCGTCAAATTGAAGGATAGCAGAACCGAATTGGAATCCTTGTGTCCATTCAGTCCATCCTCGTGTTGTGTAAGTACCTGCGACGGTAAAGACTGGTGTTCCTTGTTCCGGTTGCCATGTTTCTTCTATATCTAATATCTTCTGACCTGAGTATTCAAAAAGTCTTTCAATCTGTGCCTTCAGGTCTTCAACTTTTAATGCTTCGTTTATCTGCATATATCCTCGGTTTTACTGTATAGTGAGTTCTGTGGACGGTTGTTGTGTTTCAAGAACTCCCATATCGTTCGCAAATTACATCAATAAGATTTGTTGTTGATTTTCCCGGTACGTTCAATCCAACGACAACTTTACCACCGTTGTTCTCAACAACATCTTTTTCAACAAGTTGTTCCAATGTATAATCGCCACCTTTAACGTGAATATCCGGTTTAAGATCAGAAAGCAATTCAATAGGTGTTAGTTCTGGAAAAATCAGGACATAATCTACACATTCTAACCCAGCAAGCATTTCCGCGCGTTCTTCTTCAGGAACAAGTGGACGGTTTTCACCTTTGAGTTCTCGAACAGAACTGTCACTATTGATAGCAACGACGAGTAGGTCACCTTGTAGTCGTGCTGCTTGAAGGTAACGTAGATGCCCTAAATGTAGAACATCAAAACATCCGTTTGTAGTGACAATAACTTTACCATCAGTCTTCAGTTGTTGAAGTTTGCTTGCAAGTTCTTGCCGTGAGTAGATTTTTTCGTGTGACATGATATTCATAGTTTATCAAGCTTGGCATTGATAAGGTAAATCGTTTCATATTATCCATTGTATCACAATAGAATTCATCGTACATTATTGCATAATCTCTATTCTTTTGCTATAATAAATAGGTATCATATTAGTCAATTATCCCCACTTTGATAACTGAAGGAGTCATAGATGAACGATAGAAGAGGTGCCGCACATCGTTCCCTACCTATCTGTACACTTGGTGCAACAGGACATGGCAAGACAACATTAACTGCAGCTATGGCGAAGGTCGTCCAAAAAATTGGATCCATCCGTTCTAATATTGACAATCAATTTGACCAACAGGTGCCAGATCACCATCCTATCCGACAAGGTGTTGGTATTACATATCGCTCAATAGATTATGAAACCAGCGGAAAACACTATACACAGATTGACTGCGAAACAAATCTTGATAACATCAAAATGTTGGTTAGTAATTCATTTGCAATACAAGGCGTGATATGGGTTGTTGATGCAGTTGATGGTGTAACACAAGAATCTTCTGGACTAATCCAAATTGCTAAACGATTAAAAATACCCGCAGTAATTTCATTTCTAAATACGCGGAATATCGTAAAAGATGATGAACTAATAGATATTTGTAAACAAGAGATGCGTGACATAATTACGGAATGTGGATGGGAGGAACAGAACAGTCCAATTATTGTGGGTGATGCAGAAAAGGCACTAACCTATAAAGGGGATCGGATTAATTCTGATCACTGGAAACCGATTGTAGACCTGATTTTTGCTATGAATCGGTGTATGCCAAAACCTATCAATCCTGATAATTTACCTCCAATTATGCCTATCTATGAGATTGTAGAAGAACAAAAGGAACGGGTAACTGTGCGTGGAGAAATTGTACAGGGACATCTCGCCGTTGGACATGCTGTGGATATCGTGGGAAAAGGTGATAGAATTAAGACGAAGTGTCTGAGTATCAAAGAGAATGAAGTATGTGTTGAATCGGAACCTGATTGGTTGTCTGTTGGACAAGTGATGTGCCACCCAAAGACAATTAAGGCACATTCTGAATTTACTGCTTTAGTCTATTTACTCACACAGGAGGAGAGCGGTACACATATACCTCTTATTGAAAATGACAAACCTGAAATTCGATTGTGGAGTATTGATGTTCCCTCTCAACTACATCTCCCAGAAGGTTTATCTATTGTAAGTCCTGGTGAGAATACACATGTTTCATTTGAACTTAGTTTACCGCTTGCGATGGAATTCGGTACCACATTTGAA
Organism: Candidatus Poribacteria bacterium; assembly: GCA_022825665.1. Lineage (GTDB taxonomy): Bacteria > Poribacteria > WGA-4E > WGA-4E > WGA-3G > MSPOR6. Next base: position 18,565 of record JAJDWI010000033.1, on the reverse strand, counting down.
ATAAAGAAAATGGGATCATGTATAGGTCTCGGCGTTGTGACTGAGGTAGTGTAAAACCGCTTCAGTTCATCTCTATTGTGCAGTATTTATCGCATCAGATAGGACGAGGTCACCTGTGTAGAGTGCACGTCCAATTATTGCACCACTTGCACCGATTTTCTTTAATCTTTCAATATCAGTAAGCGATGTGACTCCACCTGAAGCAATAACATTAGCAGAAATAGCCTCAATAATATCCTTAGTTGCTTCAACATTAGGTCCCTTGAGCATTCCATCGCTTTTTATATCTGTGTAAATAATGGTCTGTACCTCAGTCAACTCGACTGCGAAATCAACTGCAGATTTTTGTGATACCTCTAACCATCCATGTGTTGCAACCATCCCGTCATTAGCGTCAATACCTACAGCAATATGTTCGCCATGTTTTTCACAGGCTTGTTTGACTAATTCAGGTTGTTTGAGTGCTGCTGTGCCTAATATAACGCGGTGTACACCTAATGCTAAAACTGCATCTATCTGTTCCATATTACGGATACCACCCCCAAGTTGCACAGGTATATCAAGTACAGCAACAATCTCACTGACAATATGTAGATTTGCCGATTCACCTTGAAACGCGCCATCTAAATCGACGAGATGCAGGTATTCTGCACCTTCTGTTTGCCACTGTATTGCCATTTCAACCGGAGAATCAGAGAATACTGTTTCCTGTTCTGCGATCCCTTGAACTAAATTGACGCACTTGCCCCCACGTAAGTCTATTGCTGGTAATATTTGCACTGTTGTACCTTTCTGTTATTCCTCTTGAAAAATACCGAGTAATTTCAATTGTGCTATTGAGATAATAGCAATAATGATAAATAGCACCCATCCGATTGTAGCTGCATAGCCGAGTCGCATAAACTGAAAGCCGTTTTTGTAGAGATACATGACAATGGTTGAACCAGCATCTGCAGGTTCACCTCCGTTTGTAAGGATAAAAGGTAAATCAAAAAGTTGAAACGAACCGATCATTGATACAACAAAAACGAATGCGATAACTGGTCGTAAAGAAGGTAAAGTTATATGTATAAATGACTGCCACCAATTTGCACCGTCAACCGCAGCTGCTTCATATAATTCCTGCCGAATCCCTTGAAGTCCTGCTAAGAAAAATATCATATTGAATCCTGCCCATTGCCACACACCCGTGAGAATAACAGCAGGTATTACGAATTTTTCCTCACTTAGCCACCCAATTTCCTTACCAAATATAAGAAATTCATTGTTTATGAGTCCCGCTCGTTGATCAAAAATTAGATTGAATATGATTGCGATAAATACGCCTGCGACAAGGACAGGCACAAAAAATGCAAGACGTAATATGTTTCTCCCTTTAACTACCTTTGAGTTCAGCAGAATAGCAAGAAACAGTGCAAGTGGTAATTGGAGGATTAAGGTGCCAAGAGCAAAATAGGTAGTGTTCCATAATGATTTCCAGAAGATCGGATCGCGAAACAGGTCAACAAAATTTGCAAATCCGACATAGATTCGGCTTTGGAATCCACGCATCTCATAGAAACTCATGACCAGCGATGAGATTAACGGATATCCCATAAATACGATAAAAAGGATATAAAAAGGCGCAATAAAAAGATATGGTGCGATTCTCTGTTGTTGATGCCAATAGCTAAATCTATTTCGTCCCGTCTTCATTCTTTATTCCTTCTGTCCACCGTTGTTGGTCTTTTGCTATCAGTGTACGAACTTTTTCTGCAAGTTGTGTCAATGCTTGGCGTGGAGTCTGCTTTTCAGTAACCGCGTTGAAAATTGCATCATTCAATAAATCCGCTGCTTCAGACCAATATGGATTCTGATAACGTGGTGGTAAATCGGGTGCAAGTTCAATAAATAGTTGACCAAGTGGTTGTCCACCAAGGTATTGGTCTGGTTCTTTGTATATTGGAGCGTCCCATGCTGCTTTGAGGGGTGGAATAATCCGTGTCGTCTCGTATCGGTTAATAAGACCTGCTTTATCAAAATATGCAAATTTTAGAAGTTCCCATGCAAGATCGGGATTTTTGCACTGTTTTGTTATTCCAACCATTGTACCACCGCGGGTTGTTGTGCGTCTGCTGCCGTGTTCCCACGCTGGCATACCGATTGCTTTCCACTTACCAGACATCTGTGGGACTTGGCTTTTGAGAATGCCTACATACCAATCGGGAGCAAGGATAGAGAGTATTTTCCCATCTTGCATCGCTGCGAAGTTGCTGGGATCCCCATGCCATGTGCCGTAAACTGGTGTAGCTATCTGATGTTCATTAAATAATGATGTGAAGAATTCCAATGTATCAATTGCAATTTCACTGTCAATAACAACATTACCATTCGCATCAAAAAAGCCGCCACCTCTTTGAAGGAGCAAGTTAAAATAATCACTTTCTGTTCGTCTGTCCAGAACAATTGCATATTGGTCAGTTTCACCATCTCCATCAAGATCACGAGTTGCTTTTTTACCTGCTGCGATGAAGTCATCCCATGTTTCAATCTCATTCATTTCAACACCTGCGGCTTTAAATAGGTCATCTCGGTACAACAAAACAACGGGATGCAGATCGTGTGGTATACCAAATATTCTGTCCTTGTAAGACCACGGTGTGAAGCGACTGACGACCAATTTATCCATCCAACCTTCACTTTCCAAACGAGAACGAAGGTCAACAAATCCAACTTCGTCTATATCTCCTTTCAGGAAACGTCCAATTGATGTAATCTCCACTTCAACAACATCTGGTGCACCGAAATCAGAGAGCAATGCAGTGAGAAGCTTATCGTGCATAGTTCCACCGTAGTTGATGAGTTGCACGTTGACCTCTGGATACATTTCCTCAAAGATAGGTATGCGTGCTTGATATTCCTCGTAATGTGTATTGGCAAAAATCCAAAATTCGAGATTCTCGCCTTTTTCTTCGGCAGGTGTATATATAAAAAGACACGAGATGAGAAACAACACCAACATTACCATTGGACCCTTACCGAGAGGGAAGTTATCTATATCAAATGGTATACGCATATTATGCCTTTATGTTTACTTAAACCGAATTTGACTTGACTTTTACAAAAGATATAATTAAAATTTATCAAAACAGTTTCTTTTTATCAACAAAGAAATGGAGGAAAACGTCTATATGCCTACGTATGATTATAAATGTCTCGAATGTGATGTCCAGTTTGAGAAATTTCAGGGAATAACAGAACCACCAATTGAAGAATGTCCCGAATGTAGTGGTAAGGTAAAAAGACTCATCGGAGCAGGTGCTGGTTTGATTTTCAAAGGTTCAGGTTTTTATATCACAGACTATCGCAGTGAAGGTTACAAAGAATCCGCGAAGAAAGACAAGAACACATCATCAGAAAAAAGCGATAAAAAAGAAAAGAAATCTGAAAATAGCGGCGAATCGAAAGAGAAAACAACCGATTCTGCAACAAAAAGCGAATAGTATGCCCAATTACAGCATAGTTAGGAGATACTTTGCATCAACATAATCACTCTCAAGATAGACAACATTCTCACAGCCATCAAATACATTTACAGAAAAAGTTCAAAATTGCCTTGGTGGTAACCTTTTTTGTATTCCTCGTAGAAGTTATTGGAGGAATCTGGTCAGGGAGTCTTGCATTACTAAGTGATGCAGCCCATGTGATGTCGGATGTTCTATCACTTCTCATTAGTTGGTTTGCAATCTACTTGTCAACCCGTCCAGCGACATCATCTCGTACATTCGGTTATCACCGTGCAGAAGTATTCGCAGCCTTTATCAACGGCATTTCCCTCATAGTGATCTCCGGTTGGATTTTCTACGAAGCATACAATCGATACCTGTCACCTGAAGAGATTCAGGTTGGTGGAATGTTTATTGTTGCCTGTTTCGGTTTAGCAGCGAATCTATTCATCCTATGGAAATTGCATGGTGAAAGTCATGGTAACCTTAATGTTCGGAGTGCAGTGCTTCATGTGATCGGTGATACGCTTTCTTCTGTTGCTGTCGTGATAGGCGGTGTTCTCATATATTGGACAAGTTGGTATCCGATTGATGCAATTCTCAGTTTCCTAATCGGTGGAATAATTTTAATTGGTGCTTTCAATGTTACAAAAGAAGCAGTTCATATTCTGCTTGAAAATTCACCACGAAATACGGACGCACACACTGTTGCAAGCTATCTATGTAAATTACCACCTGTGAAAGATGTTCATGACATGCACATCTGGTCATTATGTTCAAACTACAATGCATTGAGTGCGCATGTAGTTATCCATGAGAATAATGTGATACCTCAAGACCTAATTCTTCAACAGATTAACAAAGAATTACAAACACGTTTCAACATCAACCATACAACGTTACAACTTGAACATATTGCTTGTACACAATCTGGTAGTCTTTTGTGCAATGCTCAGCATTCATAGCACATCTTCAACTGTGTTCTTCCTTCAGACGGTGTGCCTTTCGTATGAGAGAAGTATCCTTCCCAAACTTTTGTGTTGCTCGTACTAATCCATCTACGTGGGACACCATATCCTTTTCAACCTGTACAACACGAGACATAAGATAGGGTTGATTGCTTTCACGTATGGCTTTTCTAATAATTGCAAGTAGGTACAGGTAGATTGTATCTGTTTCGCTACCTTCAATTGCGATAGCAATTTCAAATGCCTCATCCAATGATAACTTCCCACTTTCCACTCTGGATTCGTGTAAACTGAGTGCATCGGTGATTTCTTTGATTGATATATCCGGTAGTGCTGGTATGGGTGATGTGTTTGCATCCATGTCTGCAGTTGAAATAGGTGTGTCTTTCCCGAATGCTTCTATACATATAGCACGTCCGAAATCTGCAAGAATATAATGTTGCCACTCCTCAGTACTCATTCTTTCCCAAAATCGTGCTATTCGTTCATCAACATCTCCTAATATCAGTGCGAATGAGGCATACAGTTTTGCTTGTCGTAATTCAAGGTCTTTACAAATATCAAAAAGTTCAGCTAATGTCAATTCTTCTCCTTTCCAATAGTGGTAGATATATTCCTTATACCAATTCTAATAAATAAAACTACATTTTGAGACTTTAATACTAATTCTGATGTAAGAGGCGCAATGAATTGCGCGACTACGAACGCGTTTTTTGTTAATGAGAAGTTATTATTTAGAAATGGTATTAGTTTTAAATCTACATTTGAAGCGGCAATGAGACCGCAGTACCAGATGACATACTCCGTGTAACTGCTTCTGTAAACTCCATATACTTTACACCTGTGTCAAAGTCGGTATGTGTAATTACTTCCTCGCCACGAATAGCATTCACAAATTCCTCTTCAACCCGCCATCCACCTTCCTCTTCAGTGGGAATTTCAATTTCATTCAATTCGTTATCATTCCTTTGTCCGCCATAGAGACGATTTTCTGAAAATCTTAAAGTGCCGTGACTCCCGAAAACATAAACTTCTGGAGAACCGATCAATCCTGCTACAGCAGAGATTTGCATGTGAAGTTGTGCACCACAGGCAAGTTCACCTATCACATCAATGTGTTCAGGAATACGGACAGCCCGATATATTCCATCTGAGTCTGGACGCACTTTGACAAAGGTTTTACCCATCGCAATAATTTGCGTTGCTTCACCGATCCAACGCATTAATGCCTCATACCAAATTCCCATGCTCATGATATTCATACCCGACAAGTCAAACTCTTGCCGCCATTGTAGAGGTGTCTCTGTGTCAAGAAAAGAACCCCCCGCGCGAACTTCAACAGCGAGTATGTCTCCAATATATCCCTCTGAAATAAGTCTTTTGATAGTATTGTCTACTCGGAGTGTCATCGGTGAAGGAACAATTTGTGCGGTGAGATGCGGTTTCTGTCGTGCTATCATCCGCATTGCATGTGCTTCACGTGCGTTCATTGCCATGCGTGCTTCGCACATTACATGTTTATTTGCTCTAAGTGCTGCAATTGTAGCACGACAGTGCATGTAGGGCCACGTCCCAATGACTATAGCGTTAGTGTCTTTATCGTTAATTGTGTCCTGCCAGTTATCGTATATTTTGGGAATACCGAACTCATCAGCAACACGTTGTGAGGATTCTTTGCTGCGGTTACACACACCGATGATCTCTACGTCTTCGATTGCCTGTAGTCCTGGGATATGTCTTGATATTGTGTTTCTTCCTGCTCCGATGATTCCGACTCGGATTGTTTCTGATGCCACTCTCTATTACTCCTTTACCTATTGTGTTGTGGTATTGATTTTAGCAGAAAATTTCAGTCATGTAAAGGTGTAATTATTCTTAATTTAAAATTACTCAATTATATAGTTTTATTTTAGTTCTTCGTCAGCTTTAGCTAATAAAAGAATGTTTGATGCGGTTAGGTGAAGCACGTATGCAGCTAAGTAATCTGGTACTGATGTTACTTCTGGTCCCTGTCCGTGTCCAGACTCGCGATTACGAACTGTAGGAAGTCCAGATTCCAATATGCTTTTCAACGCTGAAAAGTGTGATTGTAGGTAAGTCGGAATCAATTCATTGTCAAATGCGATCTGAATTAGATTCTTAGCAGCATCTCTTTTCTCATCGTAGTTCCATCCTCTCTTTGTACAAATTGCTTTGAGGCAACTTTCAAATGCTTTGAGACAGTCATTCAGACATTCCTTGTATCTACGTTTACGGTAATGTTCGTGTGCGTTCAAAAATTCTTCATTTGCGCCTTTGTAGATTGGGTCGGAAAGGAAACTCAAAGCGGGTTTTACCGCTTCAGAATGGACAAACTGAGAATCAACTTTAATTATCTGACCAGATTCGTATTGGTATCCTACACCGTGCTCGCGGAATCGATTATTTAATTCATTAATCGCTTTATCAGGTGATATATTTGATAAAAAAAGTCTGGTATCATCCAAAACCTCTGGATCTATACATCGAAATGATAACTCAATAACATCAATCACCTTTTCAGTTTCTTCTGTATTCAACATGAAATTACCCACATTTTTATAGGGATCATTTTCTTTACCAAGTGTGAATATTCCATATTCACGGCACAATTTTTCGTGGATGAATACATATATCTCATAAGCATAATTACAGGTCTCTGAAAGATAATTATACTCAATTTCCCCAAACATGTCTCTCCAGATATGGATAACCTGTACACGCAATTCAAGTGGAATAGCTTCGTATTGGGACACATCAGGTATTTCACTCCGATTTCGTTTCTGCCGTTTTGAGAATATTTCATATATTTTCATATTGTTTTCCTCTCTCTGTTCCACAAACATTTTGTTTATGAAGATAAAAAAATGGATTCGGTAATATTACATCAAAGTCCGGTGCGGTTAGGAAACCGCACCTACCGAGATTGGGAATGTTGAAATTACCGAATTAATAAATTAATCTTCATTTACAGAATTACTCCTCATCTAATTTAACCTTCGACTTTTTCCCGCCGTGAATACTTGGCTCCTGACATAGCATTTTCCGAAGCAGTGCAAGCCCTTCATGCACATCCGGACGTTCCTCCTCCGTGATGCCGAGTACCTCTGATAACAACAGACGATCAAGTTCATGGCGTACTGGGTCTTCATCCATCTGATTAAACGGTAACATCTGCTTATGCTTCAGTTGGTTGAAAATTCGCTCCGCGTTTGCTAATGCATTATCAGAAAGTTCCCGAACATCTAACGTAGACATAGATTCCAAAGAAGCTTTTGAACTGATTCCTCGACCTGTTTGTTGTTTACCAGTACTCAGAAAATAGCAAAGAAAACCTAAAGTTGAATTACACCATAAAGTCCACACATAATCGTAATCTGCATCTTCGAAAACAACATTTCTCACAGACCTAATTCCGATTGTATCTTGTTCAGATAACATTACAGATAAAGAATGTGAACTAAATCCTAAATCAATATTAAATTGAACTCTACCGATACGTTTTAATATCTCGCGTGCCTTGAGATCCGCGTGTGGACGAATGAAAGCGTGAGCATTAGGATTAACAGACATCGCTCGTTGGGTTTTACAATCCAGATGCCATAAACATGGATATTCTGCAATATCAGGACATCCTTCTTTAACATCAAAGGCACCACGATCACTTGGATCCTTTATGTCACGATGATCTGCACCGATTGTTGCTATTTCTGACACTGAACAGATTGGGAGTTCTAGGACATCTTTTTGACGCGGGAGATGTAACTGTCCATTTTGGAGTTGGAATGCAACTTGGATTACTGTTATATTTCTAATACCTGATATTGCCCATGCATGTGCACCTTTTGGAAGTGGGGCGGAAATTGCGAACCCAATAACTTCATCGCCTATACAAATATCGCTACCGTTATTAACACCATTTTCAATCCTTTGTATATCTTTAAGGGCACGTATTCGATTTGCAACTTCAAAAGCTTCAAGTTCACTGTTTGGACAACGTTTTAAGCAGACGAATGTACCATTTCCAGTATTCGTGCCTTTACCTTTTGTTGCCTCAACTAGGCATTCTGCAATGGTGGTATCTGACGAGAAAGAATTATTGCCAGAGTCTGAATCGGCAACCGTGAGCACAAGGATATCGTGATAATCCATTGCCCATAATCTTCGTACTTTATGCCAACTGTTTCCTTCTATGGCTGTCACAGGTAACACTAATGCCATTTTGCCGTTCCGTTTTAACATCCTGTCTGCAAGATCAACAAAGTCAACACCGAGACCAGGGTTATTTCCCCTAAGTTTACATTTCTGTGCCTTACGCGCCGCTTGCATTGCTTCAACTTCCTTCTTATCCGCGAAAATACTCTTGGGTAGGTTCGAATTGCTATCAGCACCATTGCGCGTATAAGGTGGATTTTGGATAACGATGTCAAATTCACCATGTGTGAATGCGTTCTTAAGATCGGTAGTTTCTGTTCCTTGTCCAGTTGTGGTTTGCGTTGTGCTGAGAGGTATTGGGAGTGTACCTGGATCGCTTAGTAAATTCAGTGCACCAATGGCATATAGACCGTCTTTTCGCTGTGTGCCATAGGGCATTGTGTGAATACGTGTACCGCCGATACGGACATCAGGATAGGTACTTGCAATGATTGATGCCGTCAGGTGTGCAGCATTAGGTAGAATGTCGCATCCAACGAGGTTATTCTCCATCATATATTGATGGATGGATTCCCCTTTGCCACCTGTCTGTTCATAAAGCATCAGTAATCTTTGATATACTCCATTGAGGAGTGAACCTGTGCCGCATGCGAAATCTGCAATTTTCAGTTTTTTTGGATCTCGGTTGAGTTCGGGTAAGGCAAGTGCACAAAGCAATGCAGAAGATTCAGGACGGGTATAGTTCGCTTTGAGTATTTTCCGATTGTCAATGAGTTTCTGAAACACAATTCCTGCCAGTTCATGCTCCTGTGCAAGTCCCATCTTTTCCAATTCGCGGGCAGTATCTCTCAGCACACTCAAAATTTCACCGACGAGTTTATCATCTGCGGAGAGTGTTTCTACGAGATTGTAAGCCACGTTGAAAATCGGTGCATAGTTAATCTTTTGGATTTCTCTCCATGCATTGAGGACTTCATCTGAATTAAGTTGTCCGTAATCAGCAGTAAGTTCACTAAGCGAAGGGACGTTTTCTAAATCTGGTTTTCGTGCAAGAGAACTCTGAAATACGAGTGCGTTGCTGATGATAAGCATTGCCATTTGTGTTGTTTGTTCGCCGGGTTCTTGTACAAGGAGTTCCCCTATTCTTTTACCGATATGTGGTCTGTGTTGAATTGCCCTATTGACGATGACAGCGGCGCGATGAATGCCGTTTTCCAGTACTTCGGCTGCTTGTTCAATTTTGGTGATTGGTGTTGCCCCAATGCGAATTGCGGTAGCAATGTCAGAAATACTGCCGTGAAGCCAGCCTTTTTTTGGGAATCTTTGTGGGTCATCAAGGTTGAGAAGGAGATATGCGAAGTCATTTGAGGCTTTTAGATTTTCACTAATCTCATCGCGTGGCATTGTGCGGAATCTGTACGGAATGCGAATTACCATCACACTGGTAAGTTTTTCTTGTGTAATAGCGAGTGTCTTGCCTAAGTATTGATCACGTGCCTGTTTTTCACCTGTTTCATTGGGTCCGCGCTTGTAGTCAATTTTCACCTCAACTCCCATTGGGTAACGTTCGACTGTACGGATAATCACATCGGGTTTCTTTTTATTTTCAACGAGTGGCTGCGTTGTCTGTTCATATATTTTCCATGTGGCACTCATAGGCATCAAGATTTCAACGAATAGAGTGGTGATAGTGTTTTCGCTATTGGTGTGTTGGTGTTGCATTCAATTTCCTTTACTTGAATTGGATAATACTGTTGTTGATTTAATTATAGCAAAATAGCAAGCTTTAATCAACTGTATATGACTGTTGTACCAGAGTTATTTAGTTTTCGTTGATTCATAGAAATATGTCGTAAAGTCGTGACCAACAAATCAACGGTATGAATGCCATTTGGCATTCACCGGGTCGCTTCTACAGAGGGTGTGGGGTGAAGGACGGGCGAGGAGACCTCGCCCCTACGATGTTGTCTGAACCAGGATTTTCAGGATTAGTTTCAGATACATGTGCCATAAATACGGGCGGGAGAACCCCGCCCCTACGATATGTATAGGGTATCTGGTTTTACGGTTGTTCCGAACTATAGGGTTGAAAGATGTCCTGTTATGAATAAAATTGATTCGAAAAAAACGCACTAAAAAAGGGTGTTTTTTGCACATTGGTGCGTTTTGGTTTTCGGGGTTATGCCAGTCTGAAACTGGATTTATAGGGTGGTACGATTTTTTTGGAATTTTCATTTTGGTGCGTTTTTCCTTTTCAGTATTTTTTCATATTCAGTCGTTATATCAATTCTAACAAATAAAACCACATTTTGAGACTTTAATACTAATTCTAATGTCCGAGGCGCAATGAATTGCGCGACTACAAACGAATTCGATATGCATAGTGTTAATACGGGCGAGGCGACCTCGCCCTACGAGAATGTCCGAGACGCAATAAATTGCGCGACTACAAACGGGTTTTTAAGTTAATAAACAGTTTTCATTTCGAAATGATGTTATAGTTTAACGGATGGTGGTATATGAAGTGAAATTAATCGTGGGAGTGGAACAATATATATCCAATATGTTTTATGTAGGTTTCAGAATTTCAGTTTGTCTGAACCGGGATTTTCAGGATTATAGGATTTGCAGGATAAGAGATTTGTATGCCAATGTTCCTTTGTAAAAGGTAGCCCTTTACAGTTGCTACACTCGCTCGGACCTACAGCACTGGATGTGTGGACCTACAGGACTGGATGTGAGAATGCGGGTGAAGCGACCCCGCCCCTACGGAATGTAATACCAATTCTAATAAATAAAACTACATTTTGAGACTTTAATAAAGCCAAATATAAGAGGCGCAATGAATTGCGCGACTACGAACGCGTTTTTTTGTTAATGAGATGTTATTATTTTGAAATGGTATAAGACACGCATGAATTGCATATACACCTGCTATTCCAATTGTAACTTAGAAAGGGCATTTCTGGCATCTATACGTGTTCTCATAATATTTGCATATAGATCCGCTTCAATCAAATCCTTACCAGACGCATCTCCAAGATGTGCGAGGTCATAAGCTGCCGCGCGCTGAATTGTAGGATTTTGGTGTGTTAACAGTCCCTTCAACCCTTCTACCGTCTCTGTTTTTTCTTGTATATCTGTCCATTTGATAGAGGAATCATAGTTTTCAACGTTAAACCATGGCTGTTTTAGACTAATACGTTGCTTGAGATGTGAGAGAAAATACTGGTTTCTTATCCTATAGTCATCATATAATTCAACAATATCAAATTGATCTCTAACAAATATCGGAAATCGCAATTTCTTTGTATTAGATGTGTCAAGTAATGACAGCATTATAGTACCCTTTAATCTTATCTTTATATCCCAATGTTGTAGGTTGCGGTATGCTTCAGTTTTGAGCCAATTATGTCCACTTTCATCTCCAAGTTGACTTAATGCATTTGCAATCTTAATTGCTGCTTCAGTGTTTAAGACTTGGAAGAAGATACGTTTTATAGGATCAATTGCTTGTTCATCTCCAGTTTCACCTAACTTTTTTATTACTTCCAACATTATTTCACTCTGCGGTTTATGTTTATCTAACATATCAACCCATAGATCCACCAACTCTGGATTATCATATTTCAATAGTGCTTGATGCACAGCATTCATAACTACTTTATCTGATGGATCAAAAGAGTCATAATTCATTGAATTAAGTGCTTTAAGTGTTGGGATAGCCTCAGGTTTTCGTAATTCCCCCAGTTGTAGACCTGCATGTGCAATCTGTGTTCTGTCAGTTATTTTTATTTTTTCTGGATCTACGACTGCAAGCATAGTATTTAGTTGTTCTTGAGTTGGTTCGGATATATCAAAATGCACTTTTGGTGAGATAAGTGTTTTCTCCCATGCTAAAAAGTTCAACTTTACCTTTTTACTAAGCGGTGGTTTTTTACCAAATACTGGTTCTTTGGGTACTGGTGAAGGTTTCCACGGAGATAAGAATATTTTGAGATGAAGTGCGTAAGTTCCAGATTGATAAAGGCGAAAACCTTCGGTCACAGAAATGATACCAGAAATAACTTCGTTTGGTTGCAATATATCGTAGTTGTCTGGTTTAACGCGGAGTAGTATCAATTCTTCTTTTCCATCCATTGCTAACCAATATTCAATATCATCCTGTCTACCAGATGATCTGTATCTATCCCATTTCCCTTGGTATTTTGCTAAAGTGTTATCAGGTTGTTGTATCTTTAACTTCAGATAAGATGATGAGAGTGTTTTGCGGTATCCAATTCTAATTGGATGATCGGTGACATTTTTGATAGTATAAGTCAACGCTATAGGTTCACCATAATTATACTGTTTTTGGTTCATTTCAATTTTAAGTTCTAACGGAGATTTATCTAAAAGATAATCCAATGCAGTGTATGCAGCATATTGCGTATTTCCTTTGCTATTTTGTGCCAGTTGTTCTAAGTCTGGTATCATTCTTTTGAGGTTCATCTTGCGGGTTAAGTCAATTATTGTTAGTCGCACCTCTGGATTTTGATCATTAAGTAATTTTGGAATGTGCTTGGATACTTCTTCATTCCAATAAGTGCCGAACTGAGAAAGTGAAGCAATTGCATCAATCTGCAATGTAGAGGAATCGTCTAATGCGATTGTTGCGACTGCTTCAACCGCATCGACACTGTTAAATGTTGCTAATGAATTTAGCAAGTCTTTACACGGTTTCTGTTCTGCAATTGTCACTAATGAATTTAGTCCGTCAGTACCCATATTCCTCAATCCTGTTACCAATGCGGATTTGAGTGCTATATCGTCTGTTTCCAAACATATCTTTTCGTAAATTGGGACAATTTCAGGGTCTTTTGCATTACGTAACACTTTTAATAGGGATTGATGTGCATTTTCTGGTAGAGGCATTTGTGCGGTTTCCAGCACTTTCTGCAAACTTGCTGATCCTGCATTGGACAGGGCATTTATGACTAAATCAGAATGTGTTTTATATAATTTTCTTCCAATGGTTGTATTGCGATTAAACACCGACACTAATGTTGGGACTGTACGTACATCATCAATTTGAGTTAGTTTTTCTATGAATTGCTGTAATATATCACCATCTATATGGACAGGATTCTTGAGAGTTTCAAGAATTACAGGAACTACCCGTTTATCCTTAAAATCTGCCAGTCCAAAAATAGCAAATCTTTTTCTTTCAGGTAAGGTGTTTGGGTTTTCCATTAACTGAACAAGAAATGGTATAACACGTTCATCCTTCAACTTGGTTAGTACATCAATAACTATTTTTTGTGTTTGTGGATCTGCGTGTAGGTGCTTACCCATAAATCTTTTCGTATATTCACCATCAATATGAGCCATTATATTTGTTACTTTATTGCGTGTCCAATTATCGGCTTCATGTAGGAACAAAACGCTAAGTGCTGACAATACGCGTGCATCGGGAAAATAATTTTCTATCATATAAAATGCATTTTCCCGCACCTTTTGGTCTCCATTTTTAATTGTATTGATCAGAAATGGAACTGCATCATCTCCCATTTGATAAAGGTCGTAAACCAATTCGCTGTCGGAGCGAGTGTTAAATTTATGAAATTTATCAAATATCTCAGGATTTGCATGTGCAGATCCAAACAAAGCAATCATAATAATACTTAATATCAATGAAGTGCAAAGCCTCATAACCATATCCTCCGTTGGGTTGCTTTATACAATTATAGAAAATTCGTAATTCCTTGCATACTTTGGTAGGTTCGGTTTTCTAACCGAACCATAAGCGTCAATTTAAGAACATGTCTCTTGTGGTAGTTCCTTATCCAACCTATTTCAGACTTCACACCTTTCGCACCGCTGGTGCTTTGGGTTTTTGTTGTATTAGGTTCTACACACCTTTCGCACCGCTGGTGCTAAAATATGCTGCTAAAGCCTCGGAGAGGCGAAAGGTGTATAGTAAACGTTAACTCTGCTAACAGCAAACCCCAGAGGGGCGAAAGGTGTATCATAAGCACTAAATTGATGCCTATGGTTCGGTTAAGATACCGCACCTACCACGGGGTGTGAACATATTTTGAGATTTCACTATAAATAGAAAATGATAGCAATCTCATTTGATTATAGAATTGATTTATTTTTGATGATAAAGTATACTCAATCTCATGAACACAATAACACACCGCAAACGCGGTATCATTGTAGGAATAACAGGTGGCATTGCATGTGGAAAAACGACTGTATCACAATTATTAGCAGAAAAAGGGGCAATTCCCATAAACGCTGATGAAATCGGACATCAGTTACTCAAAGCAGACAGTCCAGTTATTACCGAGCTTACAAACGAATTTGGTGAAGATATACTTGAAAAATCTGGTGATGTCAGTAGAAAAAAATTAGGTGCAATTGTTTTTAGTGATAAAGCTGCCCGTGAACGATTAAATTCTATATTACACCCTTTGATAATTGAACGTTCCCGTACCCATGCACAGCAGCTTGTTAAGGAAGACCCTTCATGTGTTGTGCTGCTTGATGCTCCTCTACTTATTGAAGCAGGTGCTTATGATTCTGTTGATTTGATTGTAGTCGTTTCTTCCTCTCCAGAAATACAGATAAAACGGATTATAGAACGAAGTAAAGCACAGAACCGTCCCCTCACCGAAACTGATGCACAAGCACGTATAGACTCGCAGATGCCACTAACCGAAAAGATCAAGTATGCAGATGTCGTAATTGAAAATGAGAACACACTTGATGAACTTAAGAAACAAGTTGATGTGTTATGGGACAAACTGCAGTCAGATTTAGGAATCCTGCCAAAGTAGATTGATGGCATTTGCCTTTATTACGCAGTAGACATTCTTACCTTTACTTATTTCAAGTTGTTGACGTGCTTCGTGGGTAATTTTCACTGAAAACCTTTGTCCTTCAACGAGTATAGATAACATTGTTTGATCATCTACTTCATCAACAATACCCGCCAGTATATTTCGTGCACTGATCGGTAGGTCTGGTTCAAGTGAGATAATTATATCTTCTGCTCTAATAGCGACAGGAACACTTTTACCTATTTCCACATCTATATATGGAATGACGAGGTGCTGTTTCCCAATTTCTAATTCGGTGATTCCTCTCTGTTGATCTGAAGATGCAACAGGCAGTGAATATATGTTCTCCACCCCGGTTAAATGTGCAATTGGCAATGCTGAAGGTGACGCTAATATTTGATTTGGTTCTCCACTTGCAGTAATCTTGCCATCATCAATCAGAAATGCTTCATCAGCAAGTGCCATCGCCTCATTGATAGCATGTGTTACGTATATAATCGGTATTTCAAATTCGTTCTTTATGTGATGTAAATATGGAATAATACGACTTTTCAATCCCCCGTCAAGCGAGGCAAGCGGTTCGTCCATTAATAGTAATTGTGGTTCCATAGCAAGCGCACGTGCAATAGCAACACGTTGACGTTGTCCCCCGGATAGTTGATTTGGATACCGTTCGAGTAGTTGACTTATCTCAAGTATCTCGACCACTTGAGAAATACTATTACGGTTTTTACGTTGTAATCGGGATTGTCCATAACGGATGTTTTTTTCAACGGTCAAATGAGGGAATAAATATCCTTCTTGGAAAATATATCCGAGATGTCGTTTATCTGGTGGGACATTGATTTTTGATTCTGAATCAAAGTATGTTTGGTTTCCAAAAACGATCTTACCTTCGTCAGGAGAAAGTGTCCCACTGATACAGTTCAGAAGCGTAGTTTTACCACTGCCAGATGCACCGAGTATTGTTGTAACCTTTTCTTGTAGTTTACAATCAATATCCAAAGTAAAATTACCGAAATGTTTTCTTATATTGAGCAAGAAATTTGTGTTTTCTGACATAACTTCTTGAATGTTGACAACACTTTATTTTTAAACGAAATCAATAGTATTTGTTTTTGATTCCTAATATGGTGATCTATTCAAAACCATCATAGATATCTATATCATCATAATCTCCAGAATCATCTCCATCTAAATCTGACTCATCCTGTGTGTTATCGTCTAACATATCTCCAAGTATCAATCCGGTTAATAGCACATCCTCAAAATCATCGTCAGCATTATTGGTAATAGTATCATCCCGCTGAATACGTTTTCTTTTATGAGATTCTTTGTTTTTTGATCGACGATTCAAAATTGAGATAGCAATAACAATAATTATAACACTAAAAAACAAAATTAGTATTTCCATACCAATTATAACCTCAATATATACGATTATTACTAATCGTAATTCGTTCCGTAATCCATATTGAAATGAAGGCGAGGACAGTTGATATTAATACTAATCGGAATGCTGAAATATCTTGTCCAAGATGTACAGCCTCAAAAATAGCTAAAGCAACAGTCTGTGTTTTACCTGGGATGTTTCCAGCAACCATGATAGTTGCTCCGAACTCTCCCAGACTTTTGGAAAAGCCGAGAATTATTCCTCCAATTACCCCACGATGGGCAAGTGGAAATGTGATTGTAAAAAATACTTTGAGTGGTGAAGCACCAAGTGTCCGCGCAGCGTTTTCAAGTTCTGTAGGTACTGATGCCATACCTGCTATGATACCTTGAACTAACAACGGAAATGAGATAACCGAAATTGCAATCACAACAGCGAAAGGTGTAAATATAACTTCAATGTTAAATACATTTGATAGTAACTGACCAATAGGTCCATTTTTACCTAAAAGAAGGAGGAGCAAATATCCACTAACCACTGGTGGTAAAACCAATGGTAACATCACGAGTGTATTAAGTATTGATTTCCCGCGAAATTCCCTTTTTGCCAGAAGCCATCCAACCAATAGACCAGGTGGAAGCATTACAACAAGGCTAAATAGTGAAACTTTGACAGATAAAAGAAGGGCGGCAACTTCTGCAGAAGTAATCCTCATTGTAATGTGTCAGGTACACGTTGTGGAACGGATGTATGTGATAAGCCTGTAAATCCGTGCTTTTCAAAAATTGCTGTAGCACCATAAGTTTTCAAATACACAATAAACTGTTTCGCCAACTGTTTTCGCATACTACTTTTCAAAATTACAGCAGGATAGACTATCGGGGTGTATGTTTCATCAGGAATTCTGAGAACAACTTTGACATTATTATTTAATTTACTGTCAGTACCATATACAATCGCAAGATCTACATTTCCTGCTGTAACGTAGGCGAGTGTTGCACGCACATCATTACCAAAGATCAACTTTGGTTTCAACTTTGTCCATAGATCGTAGTGAATCAATGTTTCTTTTGCATAAGTGCCTGCAGGTACTATTTCAGGTTGACCGATTGCGATCCGGGAAATTAAAGGGTTTTGTAGTTGATCAACTGTGTCTAATTGAATGTCCGAGTTTTTTTCAGATACTACAACTAAATTGTTAACCAAAATATCAGATCTACTGTTATCCTCAAGTAAATTAAGGATGTTTAAGTCATCTATCTGCTTTGAACTTGCAGAGATGAATATGTCTGCGGATGCTCCCTTTTCTATTTGACGTTGCAAGGTCGTAGATGCTGCGAAATTAAGATAAACTCTAATCTTGTTGTCTTTGTTAAATTCTGCACTAATTTCTGTAAGTGCGTCAGTTAAACTAATTGCTGCAAAGACATTCAATTCATCTTGCTTCTTGTCAACAGTTGAACAGCCCAATAAACAAACAATGAATACCAAAATAGTAGTACTATAATTTGCTACAATTCTGTGCAGTCTTTTACAACAATCTGTCATGTGATACTCACGATGGCTAAAGCCGTGTGCTTCTTTTAGCACACAACTCTCCTGTGTGATTCCTGCTTCCGTCTCTCGTGCCTCCGCATGAGGTCTTATTCGGACTCCACAGGCGTTTAGTCTCTCTGTCTATCCGACAGCGAGGTGTCTAAGGTTTATTGCAGCGTTGAC
>JAJDWI010000105.1 GCA_022825665.1 Candidatus Poribacteria bacterium | reverse complement strand
TGAACTTTTGTTAGAACCATTATCTGATAATCATTTTGGACCCGCCAAAACGTATCAAGAAGCTTTATTTAATGCAGGACTTCCCTATACCCAATTCAATGTGGAAAACATTCAGGAAGAATATGAGCGATTAATCAACCTTGGAGTCGAATTCAGTGTAGAACCTACTGAGATAGGAACAACAATTTTTGCTGTTTTCAATGATACTTGCGGAAACAATATTCAGATCGTAGAAATTGAGTGAGGATCGAGAGCATTTTCGGCAAGTTTATCAATGAAAGCATGAAATTTCCACAAAGGAGAGTTGCTGCTGATTATTGCCGAGTAATACACTCGGCTAACTAACAGGGTTCAGAACGATTTTTAACAACTTTTTGCAAGTCCAAAACGACTAATTCCGTAGGATTTTCAGGATTATAGGTTGCTTCGGAAGTAGAGGGAACGGTCGCGATTCGGAGATTGCTCCTACAGAAATGTGTCTCTTTAATATCAATTTCACCATATTATACTAAATTAACCTGATTCATCTTGTTTGCACGGACGAGGAAACCTTGTCCCTACGATAAGGTCCTAAGTGTAATGAATTGCGAATAAATGCATCTTTATCTATGTTGACAGTTTTGTGTTTCAGTAAAATCATCAACCGAATCATCAACTTGTCTAAACCTTGTTGTAGTATAAGTTTATAGCGTAATCATCAACCATAATTGGTTAGAAATCATTAACTGAATCATTAACCTCTCTAAACCTTGTTTTAGTATAGGTTTATAGTGTAATCATTAACCCTAATCAGTTAGAAATCATTAACCAGGACATAATGAGTTCCTCGTGCTTTTCTTTTTTTAACCAACAGACCGCTTTCCACTAAAAGTGTTAATTCGTGATAGGCTGAAACGTTTGAAAGATTAGCAATGGCTTGTAATTCCCGATTAGTAATTCGACCATGATTTTCTACATAGGCAAGAATTGTCAACTGTCGTTCGGAAAGTGTCACTTGTCCTATTCTATCTCGTATAGCTCTATCCCTGCTATGTGTTAGCACCAATTCTTTTATCTTCTGCATTTCTGTGGCAATTCCAGCAGTAAAATATTCTAACCATGTTGTAAGGATACCGGTTATTCGGACACTCTGCAAAGCATCATAATAATCAGAAGGATTCTCATCGTAATATTCCTCAAGAGAAAAGAGTTTTTTTATGTCGTAAGCTGCATGATATAGTATTAGGTTCGCTAAGACGCGCGCTGTTCTGCCATTACCATCAAGGAAAGGATGGATGTCAACTAATTGGAAATGGGCAATTCCTGTCTTAAGTATAGGTGATAATTGCTTTGCCTCGTCAGAACGCAACCAATCAACTAATTCCAACATCAGAATCGGAACTTCTGATGCTGGTGGAGGTGTATAGATGATTTCTTTTGTTATGTTATTTACGACATAATTCTGGATTTTTCGAAATTCCCCGGGTTCATAACCTCCCTCAATTCCATCAAGAATTAAATAATGTATATGTCTGATGGTCCGGAGATCAATTACCATATCAGGATTGCTGTACACTTCATCAATAAATGCAGCGACTTTTAAATAATTTCGCACCTCCTATATGTCTCTTTCTCTTGCAACAATAGGTTTCTCATCAACAAGGTCACGTACTTGTTCTATAGTGAGTTGTGCGCCTTCAATCCGAGTAGTATGATGTGCTTGACGTACTAATGCTTCTTTTTGGAGACGAGATTGCCAAACAGGAAGAATAGGAGAGTTTTCAATTACCTCTTTCGCACCTTCAATATCCATCAGGTTTTTAACTATCCTGTGTGTATATTCAAAATTTGACGTAATCATCTTGTCACCTCAATCTATTTGTGGGTCAAGGGCATCTCGTAGTGCATCCCCAAGGAGGTTAAAACCTAATACTACGAGAAAGATTGCCATTCCTGGAGCAGTTACAGCCAATGGAACTTTCCGTATATGCTTTGTATTTTCATTGAGCATTGCCCCCCATTCAGGGACACCGACCTCTGCGCCAAGACCGAGAAAGCTTAGTCCTGCAGCATCTAATATCGCTGCTCCGATACCTAAAGTGGCTTGAACAATCAGTGGAGCAAGACAGTTTGGTAACACGGTCGTCACAAGTATCCGAATGTCACTTGCACCAATAACCTTAGCCGAAGTAACGTAATCTAATTCTCTCACTTTGAGAACAGATGCACGTAGAATTCGTGCATATTGTGGGATATAAACAATAGATACTGCAATTATTGCATTCGTAAGACTCTGACCCAATATAGTGACAATTACCATAGCGAGTAGGATACTTGGCATAGCAAGCAGCATATCGTTGACACGCATAATCAAGTTGTCCAACCATCCACCAAAATACCCAGCAATAGCACCGAACAATGTACCAAACCCAAGCGAAAAAGTTATTGCGATCAAACCTACCTTTAGAGAGATACGGGAACCGTATAGCACGCGACTGAAAATATCCCGTCCAGTGCCATCAGTTCCAAGGTAATGTTTACCCGAACTGCTTTTCAGTCGTTCTGCAATATCTGTTTGCATCGGGTCGTGTGTTGCAATGAATGGTGCAAGAAGTGCGATAATAACAAAGAATAGTATGATTGATGCACCGATTGTAGCAGAGGGATGTCTTAGCAGTTTGCGAAAGACATGATGTTGTCCTGTTGCAGAAGGATTGGTATTCATACAGTTTCATCCCCTACCCGAATGCGCGGATCAACGTAGGCATACATCAAGTCAACGATAAGATTTACAAACATAAAGAGAAATGAAACAAAAAGCACACCACCTTGCACGGCGCGGACATCCCGTGATTCAACTGCATCGCGCAACCATGAACCGAGTCCGGGCCATGAGAAGATGTGTTCAGTTAAGATTGCCCCACCCATCAAATAACCGAATTCAAGACCGATAACTGTTAACACCGGAACCATACTATTTTTCAATGCATGTTTGATGATAACACGCCACTTAGACAAACCTTTTGCATAGGCGGTTGTAATGTAAGGTTGATTTAGCACTTCAAGTAGACTTGAACGGGTCATACGTGCAATAATTGCTAACGGTATTGTGCCTAACGTAACAGCTGGAAGAACAAGATGACCGATTGCATTTCTGAAGGCAGCAAAGTTTCCCATCAGGAGTGTATCAATTAGGTAGAATCCGGTACGAGTTTCAATATCTAAACTCATGACAGAATCCAAACGACCTGTGGCAGGGAATATCCCAAGATAATATGAAAAAATGAGAATCAACATCAAACCTAACCAGAAGATTGGCATAGAGATACCTGCCAGAGAGACTGACATTGATGTATAATCCCAAAATTTACCTCGATAGACAGACGCAATAATTCCCGCAGTAATTCCAAATATGATTGAAAATGCCATAGCCGCAAGTGTTAACTCGGCAGTTGCAGGAAAATAACGTTTAATTTCTTCAATAACTGGTTCTTTTGTTTTGAAGGAGTGTCCTAAATCGAGGTGGATAAGATCCCAAAGATATTTACCATATTGATAATATAATGGTTTGTCAAGACCCATATCTTCTCTGAGTTGTGCGAGGACTTCTTCAGTGGCACGTTCTCCAGCAATGGTGAGAGCAGCATCACCAGGAATGAGATGTACCATCATGAAAACAAGGAGAGACACTCCAAGAAGTGATAAACCGATGGAGAGAAAACGTTGGATTAGATATGAGAGCAATATATAAGTTCCATTCGATACAGATTACAAATAGGCATTCACAGTCCTTAATTTAGAAAAATGGATTGTGTAACTTCTCTTCACCGACAGTTGTTGAAGGACCGTGACCAGGGAAAAGTCTAACCGCATCAGGTAGTGAAAGCAAATTATCACGAACGCTATTTATTTCATCCTGATAGGAGATGTTTGGACCTCCCACCGAACCAGCGAAAATCGCATCTCCTACGAAGGCAGTTGTCTGTGTAAGAAAACTACATCCTCCAGGTGTATGTCCGGGTGTGTCAAGGACTGTCACCATCAGGTCTCCGATACTAATAACATCAGAGTGAACTACCTCGTGTAATTTGTTTGCAGTTTGAGGTTTGGGTTCATTTTTATGTATATAGGTTTTGCAATCTGTTGCTTTTTGTAGTTTTGGCAATCCTTCGGTATGGTCTCTGTGTGAGTGGGTCAATAGGATAGCAGTCGGGTCAACTTTATTCGTATCTAATTGTTTCAATATAAGTGTTGGATTTGCAGCGGTATCAATTATTGCTGCTTCATCAGTGGCTTTACAAATTAAAATGTATGCGTTGACGGGCCAACCCCCAAATGGAACACTTACTGTGATAACATCAAGTTTTGTATCTCCATCTTGCTTTACCGGATTAGGTTCCCACGTTTCCGTTGCTATGTCAAGAAGTTTTGCACCGTCTAATTTGAGTACTTCTGCAAGTTTATAAACTTGTGCTTCTGTCGGTTTTAAGGTATACTGTTCCATACGAGTTAGATCGGATTCAGTTATGCCTGTTGCTGTAGCTATTTCTGTATGTGATATATTTTGTCCGCGTCTTGCTTTTCCAATAATATCACCAAATTCATCTTCAAGCGCGTATGCCATGTTAGTGTTCTCCTTAATCATAATTTGACAAGAATTATATCAAAAAAATAAAGAATAATCAATTCAAAATAGGTAGGCTTAACATAAGGATACAGGCTATGAATACTATAACAACCGATTTTGATAATATAGAAACACCTTTAGCAAATATAAATACTGATATAACGTTAGAGGAATTTCTGGAGAGGGATATAAAAGGATATGAATATATAGAAGGAAAATTAAAACAGATGTCACCACCGACAATGGAGCACGGTGAAATAAGCATGAGTCTTATTTTGCCATTAGGCACTTATATTCGTGGTAAAGAATTAGGTCGTTTATATCCTGCAGATACAACTTTTAAGTTAGGTGAAAGATTAGTAAAACCGGATATAGCCTATGTCTCAAATGAACGGTTACCGGAAAACCGACGACAAGGTTCACCCGTTCCACCAGACTTAGCAGTTGAAGTGATCTCACCATCAGAATCACAGTACGACATCATTGAAAAAGCTCTTGCCTATTTGGAAGCAGGAACACGTCTTGTGTGGGTGATTGAACCTGTTGCCCAAACTGTGACAGTGTATCGGTCAAAAACAGATATAAAAACACTTACCCACAACGATACACTTACAGGTGAAGATATCGTTGAAGGATTTTCTTGTCCAGTTGCACAACTATTTGAATAAGGAGAATTTATGAAGCTTGGTTTAGTAACATATAATATGGCAAAAGATTGGGATATACCAACAATCATTGAACGTTGTTCTGAAACCGGTTTTTCGGGTGTGGAATTGAGGACAACTCATGCCCACGGTGTTGAGGTTAATCTATCTGCAAGTGAACGCACAGCAGTAAAACAACAGTTTGAAGATTCATCCATTGAGATTGCTGGTTTAGGTTCCGCATTTGACTATCACTCAATAGACCAAGATGCTGTTCGTAAGAACATTGAAGGCACTAAAGAATATTCACAATTAGCTGCTGATGTCGGAGCACCGGGGGTAAAGGTTCGACCAAATGGACTCCCCAGCGAAGTTCCTGTGGAAAAGACATTAGAACAGATAGGATTGGCATTACGGGAATGTGGGGAATTTGCTGCAGATCTCGGTGTACAAATTCGATTAGAAGTGCATGGTGGAGGAACATCAGAACTAAAACATATTCGGACTATTATTGACGTTGCAGATCATGAAAATGTATATGTATGTTGGAACTCGAACTTTGGTGAGGTAGAAAATGGTTCGATTCTAAATAATTTCAACTATGTGAAAGGTAAAATTGGGTTGGTTCATATCACAGAACTGCACAGAGTCGAATATCCATGGCGCGAGTTGTTTACTTTGTTGAAAGAGTCAAGATATTCGGGATATACATTAGCAGAAATCGCTGGTAGTTCAGATCCTGTGCGGGTTATGAATTTCTATCGTGCATTATGGCATGAGTTTAATAGATAGAGCTTAATTTAGGAGAAGAATAAATTATGAAAAATCAGCTAATATTAGCACTTTTTGCTACAATTATTATGATTGTATCTGTCAGCAACTCAGCAGCAAAAATTGACTCAGATGCTGCAATTGGAATTTGGCTTCTTGACGAAGGAAATGGCAATACCGTAAAGGATTCTTCTGGTAATGGCAATGATGGCAAAATAGTAGGAGCAAAATGGTCAGATGGTAAGTTTGGGAAAGCACTTGATTTTAATGGTTCAGCAAAGGTTGAGATACCACCAAGTGAGTCAATTGATGATTTTCGTGAAGGGTTCACATATCTATTATGGGTGAAACCAACAGCGGCACCCCCTAATGTGAACACACGCGTTATTGAACGTGATTGGCATAATCCAACCATACAAATTGGACCAGCAGATTTTTACGGAAGTATCGCTGTAAATGGTGACCAAGCTCAAACACATGTTCGTGGTGGCAGCTGGGAACAGGATGAATGGAGTTTTGTCGCAATAACTTACGATGGAAATGCTCTCAAACTATTTGTTGACGGTGAATTTGTTGGAGATAAGGCAGTAGGTGTGCCTGATAATAAACCCAACGGTGATATTAGGTTAGCATCATGGAAAGATCCTGGTTGGACATATATTGGATTAATTGATGACGTTGGTGTGTTTAATATACCACTATCTGAAGATGATTTATTACAAATCATGAATAACGGACTCGAAGAGGCATTAGAGGTTACTGCTGTGGGTAAATTGGCATCAACCTGGGCACAAATCAAATTTGACAGGTAGTCTAAATTTAGTCATCTTTAAGGACTAATGAGAATTCGAAACAGGTACAATACACCTATAATTCATCTGCTAAATGGGATAATTCGAAACAATGTATATGCAAAAATTCAAAGACGTTATTGGATTTCTCGCTGTTCTATTATTTTGGTCCTTCATAGGAATTGTTGTAGGACACTTGTTTGTAATTGCTGTTGCAACTATCTTTCAATTCACTGGTGAAAATATAGTGTCTCAACATGCCGAAATAGGTCCTCATAGAGGTCTTTATGACTATTTTGATTCTAAATACGACACCGACAGTCCTATTTTTCGCATTGTTGCATGGGTTGCATTGTTAGGCAACATGTCATGTATAATCATTGGTATTATATCCGGATTTATTAAAGGAAGGTTATTTTACAGAGAAAGTAAGTACATTAAACACAAAATGTTGTGTAATCTCAAATAAGGAAAAAATGGGTCAACTAGATTTTTATCAAGCAAAATTAGAATATGAAACGGATTCATGGGATCTCAGTGAGGCTCTGAATAATGAAGAAGCAGTCATCGTTATTGATACTCGTTCTCCTGAAGCGTATGCTGAAGAACATATACCAACATCAGTTAATATACCACACAGAACCATGAGTATCAAAACAACAAGCCATCTTGACAAATCCAAGTTGTACGTTACCTATTGTGATGGCATTGGATGCAATGCTTCTACAAAGGGTGCGTTGAATATGACGAAATTAGGGTTTAATGTCAAGGAATTGTTGGGTGGGTTAGACTGGTGGAAACGAGATGGATATGAAACAAAAGGCACTAAAGGAATTCAAGGGAAAGAGATAAATTGTGGATGTTAAAGACTGAGAACTTTTTAATGTAAAATAGTCTATTTTTTATTTGCATTTGTCTATATGATAAGGTATAATTATAAGCGGTATATATGAATACTACATTCCCCCATAGCTCAGTTGGTAGAGCAGATGGCTGTTAACCATCGTGTCGGCGGTTCGAGTCCGTCTGGGGGAGTTTTCAATTTTGCTGACGGACTTGAAGGTAAAGGTTCGTCAGCAAAATTATTTAAGCACTATTGATATATATTATCACCAACGTTTCGTGCAGGAAGCCCAAGTTTTTATGCTTGGGAGGAATGCCCGCTCCTATATATTTCTTCAGGGTTATTTAGTTTTATAAATTTATAGTTGACGAGTTTTACTAATAGTTAGATTTGAATTGCATCGGTGCATACTACCATGTTGAGTTCCTAAGTATTACCTTACCTACATTACATTAACGTTTGTGATAAAATGCATCAGAAAAACCTAAAACTAAATAACCCTGATATTTCTTGAAAAAATATGTCAGACTTGATAAAATGCTTACAGTATAGGGTTGACCTGTTCATGACGCACTCGGCATAAATAGTGTGTTCCATCTTCGCCTGACTGGTGCGAAGTTCAAATAACTCGCAGTTCAAACACCTCCCAAAAGGGACCCGCAGAGTGGGAAGCAAACTCGTTGATCTCAAAACACCGTATGCTAAAAGTAAATCCAACACCAAAATAAATACCACGCCTGCTACAGGCGTTCGTGGAGGGCGATGCGTTGGTGTCCCCGATGAAGCGAGAAACAGAAACGAAGCATGAGGCACGGATTAAACAATCCCAATGCCTTTAGGCTTGGGTAGTTGAAAAACTATGATGGGTAGAACATGCCAAAAGAATTAACTGATGCCCACCTTGACGAATTTGCTAAAAAAGGTTATCTAATCGTCCCTGATTACTATTCAGGTGAACTGCTGGAGGAAATGCAAGCTGCTCAACGGCGCGTGTTACCTACTTGGGAACAAGTGAAGGATAATCCACCATCGGGTAGAGCAATTTTGACAGATTTTCCATCATCTGAAATGGTTCTGTTACAAGGCATTGTTGACCACGATGCATGGCGATTCGCCCGAAAATGGTTCAAGACAGAACATATCCACTTCCGCGCTGGGTGTATGATTGCCCGTTATCCAGGATTTAAGGGTGGTGGTGTCGGTAGTGATGCAAGTGGTTTGCATATAGATAATGGCAATAACTCATTATTACCACAGTCAAATTCTGCTCCGGAGTTTGGACAACTGGTCTTTTGGGTACACCTTGAGGATGTTGATGAAGATCAAGCACCACTCAGATTGCTTGCTACAGAGTTTGGTAGGGACACATCAAAGTATGAACCACTTGTATGTAAAGGTGGTACCCTCTGTATCTTTAGCAACTATACTTATCATTCAGCAAGTGATTATTTGCGTGAAGATGGACAACGGTTCACATGGGGGTTTGGTTTAGGTCGGGCTGACCACTATTGGGAAGGATTTCGACATTATACTGATAAAGGTCGACACTCGACTTTTTCACAATTCATTGGCACGCTAACTGCAGCAGAGCGCGAGGTATTTCGGTTTCCACCTGCAGGGCATCCTTACTACACACCACAAACACTTCAGGCATTAGAAGAACAATATCCTGGTTGGAACGCACGCGGTGAGTATTAGAATCAGACAGTTATTGCTTAGCAAAGCACTAAAAAGATGTTTTTCGCAAGCCAAAATCATGTAACCATCCTATAGAATCAATCATCTGTTTCTGATACCCATGCATCCTGACCTCAATCAATGCTGGTTTTTCTGCGTCAAGTGCGTCGCGTAAGATTGGCTTGAAGTCATCTAAATCCTCAACTCTCTTTGCATAAGCACCAAACGATTCCGCAAATTCCACAAAATCAGGATTTTGTAAATCAGTATCAATCGTACGACCCTCAAAACCTATTTGTTGAGATCCTTTAATCGCTGAAAGACAATCATCATTTATCACAATTGCCACGACGTTAATTCCATACTTCATCGCAGTTGCCATCTCCATTGCTCCCATCAAAAATCCACCATCTCCACTAAAACAGACAACTGGTCTATCAGGATAAGCAATCTTTGCTCCAAGAGCAGCTGGATATGAATATCCTAATGCAACACCGATATTTGGATGCAGAAAATTGTGTGGATTGTAAATCGGGAATTCAGCAAAAGACGCATAACCCAGAGAATGAACATCAACCGAATAGATTGTATCTCGCGGCAAAACATCTTGTAGTTCGTGTAGGATTGGGAGTGGTGGTTGTGAATTAAACTTAGCACGTAGTGGGGTCAGTACGGAATTCCATTCGTTTTGATCAATTGATATATCCTCAATGAGTGCTTGTAAAGTAAGTTTTAAATCACCCACAACTCCTATTTCACAAGGATATTCCCTTCCTATTTCATTCTCATCTTCATCAATCTGGATGAAAGTTTGTGGCATCTTCAAACTCCAATTTCTGGTGTCAATTGATGTAAATCTTGTTCCAATTGAAATTAGACAGTCTGCGTGTTTGAGTGCCTGCTGACCCAGATAACCGTAGGAGACTTGCAATGCTAATGGATGGCCTTCTGACAATGCCCCCTTAGCACAGCGAGAAACAATTACAGGTGCATTCAACTTTTCTGCAAGAAGTTTCAACTCATTTCTTGCATTGGAATGAATAACGGAGGATCCTGCGAAAATCAGTGGTAATTTTGAAGTGCGAATCTTCTCAACAGCAGAATTTAGTGAGGAAGTATCAGGTAATGGTAAATCGTCACGGTGCACTCGATCAGGTATACTTACTTCTCCGTATCCGGATGTCACATCCATAGGAAATTCCAACACGGTTGGTCCCGGTCTTCCGTTACGCATAGCATCAAATGCTTTTTCAACAACAATTGGAATTTCAGAGACAGCATGTGCGATCGCGCAATATTTAGTAAATGAATCAAAGTATCGCATTTGATCCAAACCGTGGAACATTTTACTCGGATGTCTACTGTAAAAGTCAGAGTGACTCTGTCCAGTAATCAACAAAACCGGTACACAATCTGTGAATGCCTCTAATATACCTGTGGACGCATTACTTGCTCCGGGACCAGGGACAGTGATTGCAACACCCACTTCACCCGTTGCACGAGCAAAGCCATCAGCCATCAACGTTGCAGAATATTCATGACGCACGAGAAAATGGTCAATATACCCAGTTCCACGACGGAGTAGGGAGTCATAAATATGAATATTCTGTGTACCTGGCATTCCAAAGATGGTATTTATTCCTTGTGCCTTCAAACATTCTATGAGTATATCTCCACCGTTCACACATCACTCTCCTTTATGTTTTTTCAAGAATTCTTCTAACCAAGCATCTGGATCACGTCCAAGTTTACGCAGAAATTGACACCCTATTTTTTTAACAAAGTTCGGCATTAGGTTAAATAGTTTTAGCTGCCAACTCATATATTTACCCGTTTGTACATATCTTACGTGAGTAATGTATCACCGCTAACCTTATCAAAGAGATGAATTCGTTCAGAGACAAATGAGACATATAGATGTTGTCCAATCTCTGCTTCAAAGTTCGGTGTTGTTCTTGATTTCAGGATAGTATGTGAACCGTCAACATCAGTTCCAAGTGTTATTTCCACGATTGTTTCCGCTCCCAGTGGCTCAATACTATAGACTTCTGCCTCAAAAGAATTTGGCATTGATTGATGACTGACAAGAACATCCTCGGGATGTGCCCCAAAAACATAGTCATTAACTGCATTATTATTGATAACGGAATTTGAAAGTCGTGAATCTTGTAGATCAAATAAGAAACCATTTCCACTGTTACTCATCAAACCTAAACGGAGATTTCCATTGTCAGACAAGATTTCACATGGAATACAGTTCATGCTTGGACTGCCAATAAAACCAGCAACAAATAGGTTTGCTGGATGGTTGTAAATATCAGACGGTGTTCCCAGTTGCTGAATCTTACCTGAATCAAGCACTGCAATACGGTCTGCCATTGACATGGCTTCTACTTGATCATGTGTCACATAAAAGGTAGTTGTGCCAAGTTCACGTTGTCTCCATCTAATTTCAACCCGCATTTCAGTACGTAACTTTGCATCAAGATTAGAAATTGGTTCATCCATCAGGAAAACTTGTGGTCGTCGCACCATTGCTCTACCGAGACCAACACGTTGTGTTTCTCCGCCACTTAATTGATTTGGATTACGCATCAACAAATGTTCAATATGTAGCATTTGTGCGATGTCTTTCACACGTCTATCAATCTCTTCTGATGATAATTTTCGAGGATGTAAGGGAAATGCCATGTTCTCATAAACGGTGAGATGTGGATAGAGGATATGGGATTGAAAAACAAATGCAACATCACGTTCAGCAGGGGATTTTTCGTTTACGCGGATATCATCTAAATAGATACTGCCTTCTTCTGGTTTATCTAAACCTGCGATACACCGAAGTGTTGTCGTTTTCCCAGCACCTGTTTGTCCAAGTAGTACAAAGAATTCTTCATCTTTGACATCAAGCGATATGTCGTTCAGAGCAGTCAGTTCTCCGAAACGTTTCGTTACATTTTCCAGTTTTACTGTTGCCATATATGTGTTAACTCAAAATCAGATATGTCTCCATTATTACATGTATGTGAACAGATGTCAACTGATGAATCAATACAGCAGAATTATATCTTCTTGACATGAGAATTGCTTATTGATAACATTAAATCACAAATGACTTCTATGAACCCTTTCCATGATTGAAGGTATCATATCATAAGGAGATACTTATGCCACACACATATAAAACTTGTCTTATTGGATGTGGACGTATGGGAGCAACCATTGACGATGAAGTAGCAAATCGACCAGATAGCTTTATCTGGCAGCCGTTCTCACATGCTGCTGCTGCTGTCGCTTGTAATAGAACTGACCTTGTTGCTGTTTCAGATGTTTTTGAAGAAAAAGCAGAAGCCATTAGAATACGTTATGGTGCAGAACGCGCCTATACGGACTACCAAGAGATGATTACAACCGAAAAACCTGATATCGTCTGTATCGCAACGCGTCCTGGACCGCATGCAGATATAACTGTCTTTGCTGCAGAAAACGGTGTTAAGGGTATATACTGTGAAAAACCGCTTTGCTGCTCTATGGAAGAAGCAGATATAATGGTGGATATAGTTGAAAAGCACGGTGTCAAGTTTAATTATGGAACACAACGACGATACATGCCAATATATCGAAAAGTAAGAGAACTTGTGGATGCTGGAGAAATTGGTAATGTCCAATGTACTATCGCACAATACGGAGCTGGTTCTGCACTTTGGGGGTTAACGCATGCAGCGGATATGTTACTATTCCTCGCTGGAGACCCAGAGGTTAACTATGTTCAAGGATCTATCTCATGCAAGGATTCCGATTGGGACGGTAATCGTCTGAACGTTGATCCTGCAATCCATTGTGGGTATATACATTATGCCAACGGCGTGCATGGATATAACACTGCTGGAACTGGACCTGAATTCGAGGTTTGTGGTACTGGTGGAAAAATTCGTGTCCAAAATAATAGTAGAGAGATACAATTTCGGAAAAAGGATGGAACTTTCTATGAGGAAAAACCATTCCCTGATGTTTCACGGGCTACTGGAACAGTAATGGGTATTACTGACATTGCAGAGGCACTTGACGAAGACAGAGAGACGAAAGGACCTGTCTACCTTGCTCGGAGAAGTCAAGAAACATTAATGGGAATGATTGAATCTCATCGGTTAGGAGGACAACGGGTTACACTACCAATGGAAAACCGTTCGCTGTATGTAACAAGAGACAATTGGTAATTTATGACCAAAAACAATACTATTGTGTAAAAGGACATTATCCTTTCTCATTTCAGCACGAATACTCATCATCATACGCCAAGCTGCCTTCTGTTTCAATTCTAAATCACGTGCAAGCTGACAACTTGACAGACTTTTCTTTGCGTTTATCATCAACGAGATCGCAAAAAACTATTTCTGAAGTGTGATCTGCGTTCCTTGAAAGATTGTGCCAGATGTAATCTTGAAGGTGCTATGGCAATCGTGGCAATTCCAGCGTCCAATACGCCCCGTAGCGTTTTCGTTACGCTTGTTGACAAGTGTAGACTCACAATGTAGACATTGTGGGATGATCCTTTCCACCTAAGATGATCTAAATGTGCGATACATGCCTCTTGATCAGGAAACATTTCCATGACCTGTATTAGATCCATCAGAATACTCCATAATAGGAGTTGCTTTTCTAATGGATTCTGATACAATAATTAGATAAGTAAGAACATCAGAAAAGCAACTCGCTTTTTTGTATTCAATTAGGGGGTAAATGCCCCTAATTTCTTATCTATATTATACCGTATAAACTCTGTCTACACAAGGGTTTATTATCCCCATTTAAACATTTTTATTCAAGTCCAAAACGACTAATTCCGTTATCCTATTACTGGATTCAACCATTGTTGATTCGTAATCTTTCTTTTATAGGAGCGACTTCACGGTCATGACCGTGAAGTCGCTCCTATAAGTATTCCTTAGCAAATGACACTTTATTTATTAGAAATGATATAACAAAGTATGATTATCTAACGAAAACTGAAATTGTTGACCGAGGAATCCCAACTATGTTTGTTGATACATCCTCTTCAGGACGTGGGATTAAGGCAGTACAGGCAGGGGTTCTTGCAAAGGAATTCAATGTAAGTGGTGGTCTTTTCGTAGATGCAATGAGTTCCCCAGGTACATCTGAAGAAACTTATATTGGAATGATGCGATATAACATTAATACAATCGTGAATTCGCTTCAAACTGAGTTGGCATATCAGGAGTAGTGATGATATGGTAGGGTAACATGAAAGTAATATTAGATGTAAGGTGGGTCTGTGTACCTCGCCTTTTTTATAATTCAACTCACGATTATGTTTTGTTTCCTTGATTGTTTAAATTACACTAACTCAGCTTCAAGTTCTTCTACTGCTTCAATGGCATCCTCAAGTTCTTTTTTATAGGTGTTCGCGACAGATACATGAGTAAGTTCATTTAAGGTGAATTTCCGAACCGATTCAATCTTGTCAACAATTTTTACATTCAAAAGAAGAGTGCCAGTATCGTCCTTTTTTGTTTTAATCGGCACCCAGAAATCTTCACTTTTCAAGTCTTTTGGGTTTTCACGGTATTTTACAGCGAGGTCCTTTTCCTCACAATATTTCTTGATTGCCGCTTCAAAAGCTGTCCGTACATAAACAGCACATGCCTTATAGTCATTCTCATCAAGGTATTCTTTTGCTCTTTCCAAATATGGTCTATCTTCCTTACATACAGGTATTTCATATTCGTCGGTTGCTTTGAAATAGAATTCTGTATATTTCCAATCCTTCTGACTCAACCGTTGTTTAGCAATCTCATACCACGCTTTATCGTAAGTCATCAGAAAGATTTGATGATCTTTAAAGTACTCCTCAAGTATATCAAGTATTGGAAATCGGTTTGACATGTCCAAGCCTATTAAGACATCATCAAGGGTAAGAATTCTCAATCCGCTTTTTG
Organism: Candidatus Poribacteria bacterium; assembly: GCA_022825665.1. Classification (GTDB taxonomy): domain Bacteria; phylum Poribacteria; class WGA-4E; order WGA-4E; family WGA-3G; genus MSPOR6. The sequence goes on along the minus strand of JAJDWI010000105.1, from coordinate 13,746 downwards.
GTTCTGGTAGAAGTAAAATTGATGAAAGATAGATAGAAATTGCAATTGCCGATAACTTTGCTTCGTTCAATAAAAGGTACCGTTCAGAGACATCCTTGTTAAAGAATTTGACGTTCAATAGAATCTGTTGGTTCTCAAGTGTTTTGTCTTTTTGATTGTATGTAACCCCTTGAAAATCCAGGTTAAGGTCAACTTTATATCCAAATTTGCCAAGAAGGTCGCGCACCTTCGGGCGCAGTTCTTCTAATCTATTTGCTAATTCATCATTAAAAACTTCTATTCTCTGTATAAGAGCTGCAATTTGATTTTTTGCATTTCTACGGGGATATTCCTGGATATCATTCCAATCATCTGCAAGAGTTCTGTCTGTGGCAAGGTTGATAGTATTTGCTAAAAGCGTCTTAACCAGCAAATCAAACACATTTACAGCTTCACCATCGGGCTGCAGATAGTGTACTCCTAATAGGTCTTTGTAGTCAAGAAATCCGCTCGCTTTTGCTGTTTCAATAATCAGTTCGTCATTTGTTTCCTCAACGTCTTTTGACCACTCGTAGGTATCTTTCTGTAATTGAGGATATGCCCCAAAAGAAAGTTTTATATAACCGGGATCCTTAACAAAAATGTTCTGATGACTTCCAAATTCATTACTTATGACATTCTCATCGTTGGTGTCCAAACCAGATTCAAAAAAATACTTTAGAGCAAGATATAACGATGATTTTCCACTCCCATTTTCACCATAGACCAGTAGATTCTTTCCTGCTTTACTTAGATTTATTTCATAGGTTTTTGGAAAGGCTCTGAAGTTTTTTATCTCAATGTTGGTTATTTTCAAATTTTACTCTCAATAATACGAACCGCTTTTACACTATCCAAATAGTAAAGGTTCCGCCGGATAAGATGTGTTCTTTCATATAGTAACTCAAAGATGTCTCGGCACACAGACATTTTATCGTTCTCAATATCTTCAATTGGCAGTAATTGTTCCTCTAACAGAGGTTGTAGGAAATGTTTATCACTTGCATGAAGTTCCTCACGCAAGTAAGCCTCATAAACTAAACCTTCAATTATCCGTTCAAAGTATCCGAGCATTATGCGGTCACGGGCATGTGCTAAATCCTTGCTGATTATAGTAGGTTGCTGCTGAAGATAGATAAGGTAACCAACGATTTTGCCGATTAGTGACTTCTGCTCTGACGTGACATCAGGAATCGGAATCTGCTGAATATACCTACTACGCACCCGAAGAGGATCGATTGTTAATTGGTTTGACACCTGTGAATAAAACCACTCCACAGTACGGGAATTGAGGAGACCGCAAAGCCACGTTTCTTCAGTTGGGATAAGATAGGACGTATTCCTGTAATAATAACCGGCAGTATCCACCGCGAAAGTTTGATGGTTATAGGTATTTGGACAGACCAGTTTCGGTTGTGCAAAACGCTCCGCATCTTTAAGAGATGCTGGCAACTCATACCATTCCTGTTTTCCTTTTCTTTTGCTCAAAGGTTCTTTATGTTTTTCTAAATACATCAGGATTGCTGGATAGTCATTTATTGCTATCCCGCGATGTGTAAAGATTAACCACTGTTGTGGTTTGTGAACATACCAACGTCTGAGCTCCTGCCCGTGCAAAAACGGTTTCAAAATATCAGCGGATGCAGGATGTGTCGCAATGAGTTTACCCCGTGTTTCTTTGTTTACCACAAACACCTCAGTCGGTGCAGTGTTGATACCGAAGGTGGGTTTTGCCTTTTTTGCCTTTATGTATTCACCTAACGTTGTGTCTGCCTTACCAAGCAGCTCAAGTAAATTCACTACACTTGGTGATTCAATCGGATTGCCATCAGCATCTAACACTTTTTGCGTTTTTGGATAACGGGTGCGCCGACGTTGCGTCAGTAGGACTGCAATGTCTTCCGGCAATTTTACATGATGTCGCTTCTCGAATGTATCAACATTCTTGTGTTCGTTGCGAAATGAAGCAATTATATCTCCACCATTACGCTTGGATGTTATTAAGTCTTCCTTAGCTTTTTCCCATTCTCTCAGATGTAACCACGCCTCCCCGCGATTGTAATAGGTTATAGCATCTTCTGGGTCCAGTTCTATTGACCTTGTGTAGTCTTCAATAGCGCGGTTAATCTCACCCTTTTTATAGTAAACTACGCCGCGATTATTGTAGACACTAGCATCTTTTAGGTTAAGTGATTCAGCTTTGTTATAGTTTTCAATAGCCTTGTCATGCTCGCGTTTTATACTGAAAGCAAAGCCACGATTGTAATATGCATCCGCATAATCAGGTTGGAATTCTATCGCTTTGGTATAATCTGCGATAGCTTTATCAACTTCGTTTTTTTCGCCATAAGAATTGCCACGATTATAATAGAATACACTATTTTTTGGATCTAGTTCAATCGCCTTACAAAAATCATGAAGGGCAAGATCAATTATTCCTTTTTTTTGATAAGCCGCGCCACGACTGTTATAAGTATTGGCATCCTTCGGATTCAACTCTATCGCTGTTTCAAAGTCTTTAATAGCATTATCAAGTTCACCTTTTGTAATGTAGGTAATGCCTCTATTTTGCAAGGCTTCAGCGTAATCAGGTTTGAGTTCTATCGCAGTATCATAGTCTTTGATGGCTTTATCAATCTCATCTTTTTTATCGTAAGCATTACCTCGATTACGGTAGGTTTCAGGGTTATCAGGTTTGAGTTCTATCGCTTTGGTATAATCCTTGATGGCAATATCAAATTCACCTCTATTTCCATAAGCAGTACCACGATTCTGATAAGCCTCAGCATAGTCAGGTTTTAGTTCTATTGCAGTGTTGAAGTCTTTAATCGCGTTATCAAGTTGACCTTGTTTTCCATAAGCAATACCTCGAAACAGGTATTGATCTGTGTTATTAGGTCGGAGTTTTATAGTTGTATTGAAGTCTTTAATCGCGTTATCAAGTTGACCTTTTTTATCGTAAGCGATGCCGCGGCTCTGAAAAGCATCAAAGTAATCAGGTTTAAGTTGAACTGCAGTAGTAAAATCTTTGATAGCAAGGTTCACCTTTCCTATATCATCATAAATTTTACCGCGGATGTAGTAGGTTTGGGCATATTTGGGATCCAGTTGTATTGATGTATCCAAGTTATCAAATGCTTCGTCTAAATCACCTTTTTCGTAGTAGGAAAGACCGCGAACGTTATAGACTTTAGCATCATTTGAATTTAGTTGTATTACTGTATTAAAGTCGTTAATTGCTTGGTCAAAATCACCTTTTTTGTAGTACGCCATACCACGATTATTATAAGCACCAACATGATCAGGTTGGAGTTCTATCGCTGTACTGGCGTCTTTAATCACCTGATCAACATCCTCTTTGGTACTATAGGCTGCCCCACGGTTGTAATATGCCTCAGCATAATCAGGTTTTTGTCTTATTACCTCGCTATAATCTTCGATTGCCCGGTCAGGTTCACCAATTAGATTGTAAGAAAGCCCGCGCTTGTGATAAGCTAGGACATTATCTGGATTTAGATCTATTGCTTTATTATAGTCTTCGATTGCCCGAACATATTTTCCTTTATTGTGATAAGCTACACCACGATTAATGTAGGAGTTAACAAATTTAGGATTTAGTTCTATCGCTTTATCATAATCCTCAATTGCTCTGTCAATCTCATTTTCGTAAAGAACAAGTCCGCGATTGTTGTAAGCATTTGCATATTGTGGATCTAGGGCAATTGCTTTTGTAAAGTTTTCAATTGCCTTTTTATGTTCCTTTTTCATGCCGTAAGCGGCACCGAGGTCGTTATGTGCCTTGGCATCATCAGGATTGAGTTCAATTGTCTTTTTATAGTCTTTAATCGCCTTGTCATACTCCCTTGTTATAATGTAAGTTGTACCGCGATTGCGATAAGCGTCAACATAATTAGGTTTGTGTTCAATCGCTGCGGTATAGTCTTTAGTGGCAAGTGCAAAATTGCCGTTGATGATGTAAGTAATCCCACGATTGTTATATGCGGCAGAATAGCATGGATCCAGTTCAATTGCACGCGAGTAAGACTCTATTGCCTGCTCTATCTGCTTTAACGTTAACAGAAAATTGCCTTGCTTGAACGAACTTTCTGCTTCTGTCTGTAGTTGTATTTTGTAAACGGCTTCTCGAATACCCTCCACTACGCTTTGCCAACCTTTGCTCCTGGGGTTCCACTCGTTGATAGGTTTACTTTCGGAAGGCAGTGCTTGGAAATCACTGAGTTTTTGAGATTCCAATTCGCTAAGGCGTGAATCATCGGGGGAGAAAGCGTGTATATTAGTGAGTTTATAATTTTTCCAATCACAATCCTCAAGAATAATCAAGATCGGCGTTATGTTTTTTTGTAGAATAAGGGCTAATTCCTTGTTACAAGTCTCAGAGGCAAGACTATCAGAGGAGACGAGATAAAGCCATATATCCGATTTGGGTAAGTTGGAGGAAAAAATTTCTTCACGCCACTTATCGCCTGGTACGATTTCGTTATCGTGCCAAGGGTCTATTAATCCTTCGCGCTTCATCGGTTCAAGACATGTTAGCAATTTGTTTTTTGCCTTTTTGTCTTTATGGGAATATGTAATGAATCCTTTTAGCGGTTTGCTCACAACTTCCTCTCCTCTATTATACGCTTACTTGAGGTTAGGTAAATGATAACACATTATGTGAGTAAAATTCAACTGAATTCTATGCACGGTATGTAAGTTTTCAAAACTACTAAACTCCTATTGTAGCAGCAATAATCAATGCCTAATTGGTACCTGGTATTTGTGAGAAACAGGTCCCGCGTCCTACGATAAGGAAAAAGTCTTTTTTGTTGACACCCTCCTATTATTATTGTATACTTGATTTATATTGATATGACACATATTAACCATATTATCGTATTAACAATAGAGGATATTATATAATGAAAATAGGATTTAGCCGTAGTTTACATATTACAGTTATTGGAATTTTACTTTTTAGTCTATTTATCATCACCTTTTCAAATAATACTGAATCGCAGAATGCAGCGAAAACCTATAATATTGATGCAGTACATTCAGCCGTCATTTTTCGAGCAAAACACTTGGGAGTAAGTTATAATTACGGTCGGTTCAACGATTTCTCAGGTAATATCACGCTGGACGAATCCGATGTTTCCAAGAGCAAAATTGAATTAGTCGTCAAAGCAGCAAGCGTTGATACTGCTAATGCAAAGCGTGACCAGCACCTCAGAAGTCCCGATTTTTTCAACGCAAAACAGTTTCCAGTTATAACTTTCAACAGCACAAACGTCAAACAAAAAGTAGGACAAGAAAATATCCTTGAAGTTACAGGTGATTTTGAACTGCACGGCGTAAAAAAATCCGTGACGATAGATGCTGAAATTACAGGAAAAGGAGAACATCCACGATCAGGAGAATTGATTGGATTTGAAACAACCTTTGCTATTAAACGAAGTGATTTCGGAATGGACTATGAATTGAAAAACGTAAGTGATGATATTCGTATTACAGTGAGTATTGAAGCAGCACATAAATAGACATCCCATAAATTGTTAGGTTTTATTTTAATGCGGAGATTCATCAGTGTTAACTTTCAATCAGTTGTTCTTCGCTATGTTTCTACCTGCCATCGTATGTGGTGTAATTTTTGCAGCCAATGTATACCTAAAAAAGAAAGATCATTTTCAGTGGTTAACTGCTGCAGCACTTGGAATTGGATATATCATCGGACATATTGCTATAGAGGGTAAACTAAATTTTCTACCAAAAGAAAGTATCCACTGGCTTTTTTATTTCACAATATTGGCAATTCTTACAAGCACCTATTGGGATTCTTCACGATGGATTCAATTGATAACCAAAATCATATATTCAATTGCGATACCTCGTCTACTATTAGATTCCTACTTTCAGCATATATGGGGACCAATTGAAGCCCTAATCTGGTGGATTTGTCTCGCAATTGGGATATATATATTTTGGTATATTGTGCTGCAGAGTATTTCCATACTGCCTTCTGGAGGCTCAGTTCCGTTTGTGCACATGGGTGTTTCTTTCGGAACAGCTTTGGTTACTGCCTTGTCGGGAAGTGTAGTTATAGCACTACATGCTGGAATATTAGTAGCACTATTTGCAACAATTTGGGTTCTTGCAGTTATTCTACACCGTCGCGTAATATCTTCTGACGAATTCAGTTTCCAAATTTTTGCTAAGAGTGTATCACCTTTAGTTACATTCCTTTTTGTTGGTATCTGGATTAACGGATATTTTTACGCAGAAGTGCCTTCAGTAAGTGTATTGCTGTTAGTAATTGCCCCTATCTTTGTATTGGTTGGACGTGTAGATGTGGTTAAAAGGTTAGGAGAACGTAAAACGATGTTAATTCAAATTGGACTCATTGCCCTATGTGTAAGTATAGCACTTATTATAGCAGTCGTACGCTCAGGATTATTCGGTCAAGACGCATATTAATATACAAGCGGAGGTAGATCAGAATGCAATTTATATTTCACAAGAACCCACTAAGAGAAAACACAACTCTTATTACAACTATAGTTTTCCTTATTCTTGGAGTTATAATCCTTATCAACGGTTGTGTAAAGATGGAAGCAGTACGTAAAGCCGATTGGGAAACAAACTTCACCGATCTACACTTTGTAAACGCTAATAAAGGATGGTTAGTTGGACTTGGTGGTACAATTGTCCATACGATGGACGGTGGAAAAACATGGCAGAAGCAGGAAGTAAATACTACAGGTGATTTCAAGGCTGTCTACTTTACAAATGAAAAAGATGGATGGGCGGTAGGAGATAATGGACTTATCGCTACAACCGATGATGGCGGTAGATTCTGGAGTTTGCAAAAAAGCGGTTCTTCTGCAATGTTACGGGATGTCTTCTTTTCAAATGGGAAACAAGGATGGGTAGTTGGTGAAGATTCTGATGTCCTTTACACAAAAAATGGCGGCAAATCATGGAATCGATATCAACATGTAAGTGAATTCCCACTAAACGGTGTCTACTTCGCTGATAATCACAGAGGATGGACGGTTGGCACCTATGATAGAATTTTTCATACCACAAACGGTGGAGAATCATGGCAAGAACAGAGCAACCGCTTTGAAGGTGAACGTGACCGATTAATTAATGACAACAAACATGTGTTTTTCATCAGTGACAATGTCGGGTGGATTGCTGGAAGTGATGGATCGATTTTCCATACCACATCAGGTGGTGTAAATTGGGAGAAACAGGATAGCCGTATTCCACTGATTAATGGACACGTCCGAGAGACTATCAACTGTATCCATTTTATTGATAGAAATTACGGTATTGCAGTGTCAGATATAGGATTCATTACACGCACAGAAGACGGTGGAGATAATTGGCAAGTGATGGAGAGCGGTATAGAAAATAATTTGACTGGTGTCCAGTTCACCACACGAAATGAGGCATGGGCAATCGGTTGGTCAGGCACCATTATGCACACCAAGGACGCAGGTAAGACCTGGGAGATGGTTAGCGGTACAACAGCAAATGACCTGCAAAATGTACAGTTTACAGATGCTAACCGTGCTATTGCTGTCGGTAAGGGTGGAACGATGGTGACAACCGATGATGGTGGACAAACATGGACAGAATTGGATTCAGAAATCTGGGATGGAATTTGGAATATCTACTTTGCAACCGATAAACACGGTTGGGCAGTTGGAGATCGCGGACTTATTATCCATACGACAGATGGAGGCACAAAATGGGAACCACAACGTGGTTCTTCACAATTTACACTTCGGGCTGTACATTTTGTCAATGAAAGAGTCGGATGGATTGTTGGAGATGTCGGCACAATAATGCACACAATAAATGGTGGAAATACTTGGCTTCCACAAATTCCTATCGGTGATTTTCATGCAATTATGTTAAAAGGCGTATTTTTCCTTGATGAAAAAAGAGGATGGGCAATCGGTTGGCCCGGTGTATGCCTTGCAACCGAAGATGGTGGTCTGACTTGGAATAAACAAGATACAGATACCTTCAATGAACTATATGCTGTCTACTTCGTTGATGAAAATACAGGTTGGATTGTTGGTCAATTTGGTGAAATACTACACACAAAAAATGGTGGTAAAGATTGGAATGTCCAACACAGCGGGACACAAAAAAACCTAAATAAACTCTATTTTTCAGATACACAGCACGGTTTAATTGTCGGTGATGATGGAGTCATGTTAACTACTATAAACAGCGGTAAAAAATGGGAACTTCAAAAAAGCGGTACAGAGAACGACCTTTACGGATTAGCTCTTTCACCCGACGGAGTGGTCGCTGTAGGTAAAGGTGGAATCGCAATGCGATATACAGTTGATAATGTTCAATTGCCGACAAAATTACCACCTGTTGCTACCGAGCCAGAAATCATAGTTGCTGAAGAGGAGACATCTATTGTCCCGGTTGTCTACCACTGGGATATAATTCGACAGGCAACTTGGAGAACAAATTTTGCAGACTCATATTTTGTAGACGAAGAAAATGGATGGACCGTCGGTTCTGGTGGCGTAATTGCACGTACAACTGATGGTGGAGAAACATGGCTACCTCAACATAGCGGAGTAAGTGCTAATTTACGTGACATTGAATTTATAGATAATCAAAATGGATTTATTCTTGGTTCAGGTATTCTACTTCACACAAACAACGGTGGTGAGACGTGGAAACCAATGGTAAGAACAACTCGACAAAACCTACCACGGATGAGTATGATGCAGTTCATCAGTAAATATGAAGGATGGCTTGGGGCATCAATTGGACAAATAGTACACACAAACGACGGTGGAAAAACTTGGAAAGTCCAGAAAACTGGGACGACAAATGCTAACATAACAGACCTTCATTTTATTAATAGTTTAGAAGGATGGGCAGTTGCGCCACAACGACGAGATGGTGGTTTCATTCTACACACTGTAGATGGTGGAAATTACTGGAAAATACAAACGAAAACAAATCAAGCAGGAGTAGCAGTACACTTTCAAGATGAGAAGAATGGTTGGGTCATACTTGGGGATGGTAACTCTTTACTAACAGATGATGGTGGAGAAACATGGAAAATGCGTGCTGCATCTCAGAACACACGTGGATTACGCAATATTACATTCAATTCACATACAGATGCATGGGGTATTGGTGGTGGTGGCGTTTACATTACGAAAGATCAAGGAGTAAATTGGAAACCCATTTCCATAAATACTGGCGAGGGTAGACTGGCATTCCAACAACCAATAGAACAAACTCCTGTAGAAACAGAAAACGATGAATCAGACGATCAAGAAGTATCAACGGCATCACCTGAATTTTCCCCATTTGATGTATTGCAACGGCAGCTAAGCCAGCAACGACAACAACCAGGTAGCCTTGCTCCCGAAGGGACAATTCCATCTAACGTTGAACAGACAGATGAATCCCCTCAACAACAAACACCTCAACCACGTGAACCGAGAAGACGGTTTGGACGCAGAGGGGCTTCTGGAATTGCAAATGTTTTCTTCCTTGATCCTCAACATGCATGGGCAGTCGGAGGTGCAGGGAGTATATATCGCACTACAGATGGAGGCGAAACATGGGAACGCCAACTCGGAGAACAAGATCGAAATGATTTCCGTGAAGTATTATTTTACAATGACAAGATTGGTTGGATAGCAAATAATGACGGAACATTAATGGAAACTCAGGATGGCGGGAAAACATGGGAAAAACTGGCAATCCAACCACGTCAACGTCTCATCGGTATTCACTTCGCAAGTCTTGAACCAAAATGGGGTTGGACGATGCGTCGTGACGGAACCGTACTATATACAACAGATGGAAATACGTGGACAGCAGGTGACACCCCTGAAAGACCTCCATTCTATGAAGGTGATTCTCCAGGAAACTTCTCAATGAACGATGTTGTTTTCGGTAAGTTTTCAGAAGGATGGGCGGTTGGTAGATTTGGGGACATCATTCACAACAAAGACGGCGGTCCCACATGGACGCTACAGCGGACCACAGTCAACGACACACTCACAAGTGTTGATATGAAATTCGCACCACTTGGATGGGCAGTTGGGCAGGGTGGAGCAATCCAAAGAACTATCAACGGTGGTGAATATTGGAAATATCACGAATCTACTACTCTGTCTGACCTACTTGCAGTATCATTTGCCACCAAGAGAAAAGGATGGGCTGTAGGAGAAGATGGAATTATTCTAAAGACCGTGGATGGAGGTTTTACTTGGCAGCCACAATTATCCATCAATGCCAAAACATTAAACAGTATTCTTGCACTTTCTGAAGATGTCATATATGCTGTCGGGGATGAAGGTACTATTATACGTTCAACTGATGGAGGAGAAACATGGGTACAAGAACATACTGATATTGACAACAACCTGTATGTTATAACACGTGCAAAAGAGGGTAATTCACTCTGGGTAGTTGGTCAATGGGGTGTGATACTCAAACGAAAATTAGAAACTACATTACATGCGTCAACCCGATGAGGTGTTATTTCGTTGTAACGTCAACTATATGAAAGTAGAAGACTTGTCGCCTTAACATAATTCGCTGCGCGTCAACATCTAATGGAACACAATTCTTATATTGACCAGACACATAAATATTGTAACCTGTTCTCAACAAAAATACGTTACGTTTATGTGTATCAGAAAACATCAGAGTAAATAAAATAAAATCTCCGAATTTTCAGAGTCGTTCCTGACTATATTAGTCATAAATAGGCTGTAATGTCAATCAGAGTATGTGTTAGTAGCGTTTTACAAAATTCTTCAATTTTCGTGTTGACTCTGAAAACTCTGAATCTTTGACTCATATTATTTGCGATTAAACAAAGAATAAATCAATAGATAGATTATACAAACAGAATTTGAGAGCATATCAAATGAACGAACCGAATCAACCAGAAGACTATCTACAACGGCTACGACATTCAACTGCACATATCATGGCTTATGCAGTTCAGCAACTGTTTCCTGATGGTGAACACACCGTCAAATTAGCAATTGGTCCCCCTATTGAGAACGAATTCTATTACGATATGGAAGTGCCACGTCCAATTACACCAGACGATTTTCCTGAGATAGAAAAGCACATGAAGGCTATGATTAAATCCAATGTGCCATTCGTACAGGAAACATGGACTTATGAACAAGCACGGGAATGGTTCGCTGAACGTAACCAGAAATTTAAGCTTGAACTAATAGATGGTATTTCTGACCAAGCTGTGAATGCTTCAGAGGAAGGCGTTGCGGATGAGGGGGTCTCCATCTACCACAATGGAGATTTCACAGATTTATGTAAGGGTCCACACGTTGAAAAAACACGTGAATGTAGATATTTTAAGCTTCTACGCGTTTCAGGAGCGTATTGGCGAGGAGATAGCAACCGTGAGCAGTTACAACGAATATATGGAACTGCCTGGGAAACAAAGGATGATCTGCAAGCGTACCTCAAACAGCGCGAAGAGGCAGCAAAGCGAGACCATAGGAAATTAGGACGTGAATTGGAACTCTTCCAGATGCATCCTGAATCACCAGGTAGCGTATTTTGGTTGCCAAAAGGGGCATTCATCTATAACCATCTATCTGAAAAAGTGAGAAAATTATATCTCAGTGAAGGTTATCAAGAGGTGCGTACCCCGCTTATCTATGATAGTAGTCTATGGCAAACTTCGGGTCATTGGGAACATTTTAAAGAGGACATGTTCCTGATTGAAAATGAGGAAGGTGAACCGACAAGTGCGCTCAAGCCAATGAATTGTCCCGCACACATGTTGATTTACAAAAGCACACTCCACAGTTATCGTGATTTACCATACCGCCTGCATGACCAAGGTGTGCTACATCGCAATGAAGCAACTGGAACATTAAGCGGTTTATCTCGCGTCCGACAGTTGTGTCAAGATGATGCACATAACTTCGTCACTGAAGACCAAATTGCAGATGAGTATGAACGTATCCTCGGACTTTTCCAACGCATCTATGGGAGTTTCGACCTGCCTTTCAGATGTGACTTCAGCACACGCAATCCGGATAAGTTTATGGGAGATATTGATGTTTGGAATCGCGCTGAAGATATACTTGAATCTGTGTTAAAGAACAACAATATTGAATACGCTGTTGAACCTGGCGAAGCGGCATTTTACGGTCCTAAACTTGACTTTCAGGTTCGCGATTCTTTAAATAGAGATGTGCAATGTGCAACAGTTCAACTCGATTTTCAATTACCTGAAAGGTTTGAATTGACATATATCGCACCAGATGGATCTGAAAAGAGACCTGTAGTGATTCACCGTGCTATTTGTGGTAGCTTTGAACGGTTCATTGCTATGTTAATTGAACACTATGCTGGGGCATTTCCAACATGGCTTTCTCCAGTACAATGTGTTGTAATGACAATTAGTCAGAAATTCGTAGATTACGCTACAGAAGTGCAACGACTTCTAACGCAGAAAAATTGTCGTGTTGTATTAGATAATAGTGATGACAAAATTGGAGCGAAAATACGCCAAGCTCGTCTTCAACGAATTCCATATATGTTAATTATTGGTGAACGAGAACAACAAAATCGAACTGTCAGTGTCCGGAATCGTGATGAAGGAGATATTGGTGCAATGGATCTTGATAGTTTTGTTGAAAGAATATCACGTGAAGTAGATTTAGAATTTTAAAATATCAGTTGTTGACGCAGGATTATTCTCCTGCTACATGTCAAGGTATTTTTACCTACTCTAAATAAAATAGGAGCAAATCAAATGTATAGAATATTGTCGTGCCTTCTTCTGATTGGGACCATCGCTGTTATGGGATGTGGACCAACAAAGCAGGTTACACGAATTGATAGTGACATCACCGTTGATCTCTCTGGTCGTTGGAATGACTCGGATTCACGAATGGTCGCAGAACAGATTATTGATGATTGTTTGAACCGTCCTTGGATCAACGACCATGGTATTGAAACAGGTAATAAACCTGTTGTGATTGTTGGTGCTATTAGAAATAAGAGTAATGAACATATTCCAACACAAACATTTGTAACCGATATTGAAATGGCATTTATTAATTCTGGAAAAGTCAGAACTGTTTCCAGTAAAGACGAACGTGGTGAAATCCGTGAAGAACGCGCTGATCAGAGTGCCAACGCATCTATTGAAACAATAAAACGGATGGGGCGCGAACTCGGAGCAGATTATATGATGACTGGTGAGATCAACACTATTGAGGATCGCGAAGGTGGTAAACAGATCATGTTTTATCAGACAGATCTCACTTTAACCAAAATAGAAAATAATGAAAAAGTATGGATCGGAACAAAGAAAATTAAAAAATTCATTGGTCGGTCTAAATTTAAAATGTAATCTTATCAAACGTTCTGTTCAAAACCCAATGCTTTAGCTTTGGGATGTCCAACGACTAACGTCTCCATTGTTGAAAAAGTCGTTGACTTTTGCTGAAATCTGTGGCAATCTCTCTATATAGACTTCTGATGGCTTCACTATCAGACAGACACTTGTGTCGACCTCGCGGCAGGGCATGCCGAGAGCCTAAACGCCTGTGGATAACGTGTTAGACTACACTTTGTAGCAGTGTTAGATGAAGCAGGAAACGTCAGTTAGAGGCAAACTCTAATGTAAGAACGAAGAACCCCAAGTCTTTAGGCTTGGGAGTATGTCAG
>JAJDWI010000051.1 GCA_022825665.1 Candidatus Poribacteria bacterium | reverse complement strand
AGTTTCGTCAGATGTTTGATCATCCGAAACGCACTCGGTCGCTTGTAGCCTTCGCATTCTCCATATATCCTGTAGTGTCGTTGCCACAACGCAACAAAATGGTTGTGGACATGTGCAATGATATGCAAGTCTTTTTGCATAAGACGATTACGCTTATGGTTTTGTATCTTGTATTTGTAGGTGCGCATTGTCAGTTCCTTTCACGTTGTCATACCATTTCTAAATGGTGCAGTGGCACTCTCAAGCGAGAGGTAGAACCCACCGCGACAATGCTGAACATATCATACTAAAAATACGCGTAAAAGTCAAGTTTTTTTGGGACGACAAGGAACTTAGCGGTGTCTACATCCCCGAGCTAAAGCAACGGGGTCTTGACACCGAAGATTGATAAAACCACTTCAGTCTCAGGAAGATCTATATTACCGAATATTACCTACATAACCACGGTAGGTGCGGTTTCATTACCGCACTATATTCCTTAAATTGACAATACCGAACTCACGTTAATCTTTATGTAAGCGCACTGGAAACTCATAATCCTGCTGAAAAACACACAATTTTAGTCATAATTATTGAAAAATTACGTAAGTCCAATATACTTAAAATTAACGTGAATTCGGAATAAGTAACTTACGGAATCGGCTGAATTCACATCCTAAATTCCGCTGTCATTGTATTTGGTAAAAGAAACCGAATTTTCAGAGTCATTCCTGACTATAACAGTCATAATAGCCCTGTAAAACCATATTGAATATAGGTGCGTGACACATGATAAAATTGTGAAAATATCCCTCTGACTCTGAAAACTCTGAATCTTCAGAACGTAAGTAAACAAAATATCTGGTCTCGAAATTCATAACCTTGACATTTTTCACAAGCAGACATATAATAAATCTATATGCACAGTGCAACTATATTGGATGAACAAACACCACCCCAACCATTCCATGCAGAATAATGACACCCAGCCCCAAAGTTCCCTCCTCAAAAACATCCTACTAATCATGCCACTTAGTCTTATAGGTCGGGCTGGAACACTACTCATCTACATTGTCCTCGCTAATTGGTTCGGTGATACAGCGGAGATGGATTTCATCTACTATTATTGGGGTATAGCTGATTTCCTGATTGCGTTGCTGAGTGGCGCAACTGCTTACTCTGTTCTTATCCCACTGTTAGCAGAAGCAAGGGAGAAAGGTAAAACCGAAGCACAACATTGTGTCCAATCTATCTTTTCACGTTACATCATACTCATGCCAGCACTCAGCGGCATTATTGGGACAGTATCCTGGGGAATCTCACAACTCTTTTTCCCTAACGTTGGACTTTCAGCATCAACCACAATCGGTATTCTTTGTGGATTTCTCTGTTTAACGATCATATCATCTGTTCGTTGGATTTTGAAGGCTATCTTAGATACATACCAAGCGTTTTACATACCTGTTATTGTGCATGCACTCCGTGCTGTTATTGTCATTGCTGCTATCTTTTTATGCAAACCTTATGTGAGTTGGTTTAGCATCCCAATTGCCCTCATCATCGGTGAACTTTTTCAAGTGGTCATTCTATTTCAACGCTGCGGTGCTACCCTTAACATACCTATACGTAGTCTATTCACAGTAACACGACACCGAACAGAGGCATCAGAATTCCCATATATCAAACAATTTTTGCGACAATGCTTAGTAATGGCAGGTGCAGCTATTTCGGATGGTATGAATCCGGTTGTTGACAGAGGGATGTCAAGTACACTCGGTCCAAGTTCGGTATCAAAACTGGATTATTCGCTCCGTTTGTGCGCAATTCCCGAAAACCTGACAGGTGTAACGCTACCAGTACTACTTTCACACTGGGCAAAAATATCGTCTTCCGAAAACATTCAAAAGTTACAGCAAAGCGTATGGAGAGGTGTTTTAGCAGTAATCGTTCTAATGGTACCGTTTCTACTCGGATTTTATCTCTTGCGATCTAATATTGTCGCACTCTTTTTTGGACATGGGAAACTGTCTGTAGCGGGACAACAGCATATTGCTTCCCTGTTAGGCATTTATCTAATCGGTATGCTTCCGCGGCTCATCAGTAGATTGCTTATACGCGCACATCTTGCACGTCAAAACCACTTCACAGTTCTCACCGCAACGTTAATCAGACTTACATTGAATCCTGTCCTCAATTGGATTTTTATGCAGTATTGGGGATTAGAAGGGATTGCTTGGTCAACCGCATTGCTATCCTACCCTATCTGTGCGTTTATTGCGATTGAATTTTGGCGAAAATGTCAAACAACAGAAAATCGGTCTGGGTGATTAGACGTAATACCCTGCACACCATACGCGAGCATCTCACGCATCTGATCAACATCATCAACCGTCCAACTCCATAGGGAAATACCGCGCTTACAGATTTCATGTGCGAATTCAGCGGTTATCAGATGATGATTGACGTTAAGTAGACTACTACCAAGTGAACTGATTTGTTGACAAAGCTGGATGGGACACGGGTCATCATTATTACTACCGATAAGGTATCCTGTTGGAATACGTGATTCCAACTGACGAACGGATTCTATAACGGAAATATGGAAGGAGATAATTACAATCCGTTCAAGCAAATTCATCTCACGGACTTTTTCCACAACTGCTTCGGAGATCATAGAATCCTTTATTTCTAAAACAGCCATAGTCTCGTCTGTGATACATTCTAATACTTCAGCAAGTGTCGGTACAGGTTCACCTGCGAACTGTTGATTGAACCAACTACCCGCATCTGCCTGTTTGATAGTCTCTAAAGTTGTTTGATTGACTGGTCCGCGCATATTTGTGGTTCTATCTAACGAAGAATCATGTATCACAACAATCTCACCGTCGGCAGTACCGTGCAGGTCAAGTTCAACCGCATCCACACCGATTTCTATCGCTTTATTGAATGCAGCGAGTGTATTTTCTGGAGCAATCATTGAAGCACCACGGTGTGCAATCCGAACCCATGAATCCGTCATACTCTATTTCCCGTTTTCTCCAATTTTGTACTGTTTTATCTTTTTGATGAGTGTAGTTCGACTAATACCGAGTAATTCGGCTGCCCTGCTCTGATTGTCCGAGCATTCCTCTAAAGCAAGTTCAATAACGGTCTGATCCAACAAAGCGAGAACATCATCATACAGTTGATTGTTACCTTCAGCAATACTTGCTTTCGTAATTTCCTGTAAAACAGATTTTAGGGAAGTTTCCATGTGTGACAAATTTGAAACGGCTGCGCTTGCGGGTGAATGGATTTCTTCGGGTAGATCGTCAGGTAAGATTACATCTGAACGTGAAAGTGCTGCAGCACTTCTGATACAGTTCTCTAACTCGCGAACATTACCGGGCCAAGCATATTTTTGGAGTAGTTCCATACCCTCTTCAGAAATGCCACGTATCGGTTTTCCAAGTTCATCTTGGACAAGTTGCAGGAAATGGGTGATTAGTAACGGTATATCCTCTTTCCGTTCTCGTAAGGGTGGTAGATGTAGTGCGATGCGTTTGAAGCGGTAATACAGATCAGCACGGAACTGACCGAGTTTAACCATTTGCCCCAGTTCCTGATTAGTAGCTGCTATGACGCGCACATTCACCTTAAGTGTTCGCGTGCCACCTAACCTTTCAATCTCTTGGGTTTGCAGTGCACGTAGCAACTTCACCTGCAACGCAGCAGTCATATTCGCTATCTCATCAAGGAAAAGTGTGCCACCATTTGCCAACTCAAAACGTCCAGGTTTACCTTCTTTTTTCGCACCCGTGAATGCCCCCGGCTCGTATCCGAACAACTCGCTCTCTAAAAGCTCATCCGGAAGTGCACCACAGTCAACCGGAATGAACGGCATATCTTTGCGTTCACTGCCTGCATGGATTGCACGTGCAACAAGGTCTTTGCCTGTCCCCGTTTCTCCTTCTATTAACACTGTGGTCGTATTACTTGCCAACACCCCGATGAGCTTATAGATCTCCCGCATCTGTTCGCTTTTTCCAACAAGTCGATGTCCACGTTGTTCAGATGCGGAATCGGGTTGTGCTTCTACTAGCAAAGTGCTGCGAACGGACTGTGTGCGAAAAGCCCTTTCAAGTACACTTTTGACAACTTCCAAATCAATCGGTTTTGGAACGAAATCAAACGCCTGTAGACGCATCGCTTCTATTGTCGTCTCAACGTCGTCGTAAGCAGTAATGATAACCACAATAACAGACGGATGTTGTATTTTAATCTTTCCTAACGCTTCCAAGCCACTCATACCGGGGAGTCCAACATCAAGCAAAACGACATCCGGTTTATCAGAAGCGATGTGTCGTAAACCTTCTTCAGCGTTATTCGCTATGCTGGGAGAGTATCCCTCACCCTCAAGAAACTGCTGAAACGCCCAACAGATCTTCTCATCGTCGTCAACTACCAACACGTTTTTCTTCATGATAATCTATCCATTACTTCTCTTGTCGGGGACCGCCCTCTATTGAAAGCAGAAAATTTTTCCCATCATCACCAATTTCAGGTTCACTCACTTCCGCAGCTTGTTCCTCAAGTTTCTTCTTAAGCAGAGGATAGGAATCAACCGTTGGGGTTTCACTTAGAGGTGTTAAAGTAGGTTTACGTTTTTCTGCATTGGCAATTGCATCCTTCAGTCTTTCATTTTTTTCTATTGCGTGTGCGGCATCACGTTCCTTAAATTCTGGTAACACCTTCTCAGCAAATAGATGTAAGGATTCGCAAATATCTTCATGCCGATTTTCACCTGCCTGCTGTATGAAAACCACCTGATCAACACCAGCGTTCTCCATTATTTCTAAATGTTCGCGCACTTGATCGGGAGTGCCGATCCCCGCACGTGCTTCCGCTGGGTCCTGTTCTGACTGTTTATACAGTCTCCAAATATCTGTTTCACCGGGGACTTGTGAACCGTTGTAATAGTAATGGGCAAGGGCAAATCGGAAGAAACGTAACCCATCTAAACCGCGATCAAGTGCGACATTCTCGTTTTCATGGCAAGAAAATCCGGACACCATAGCGATATTTGGGTTCACGCGTTGTGTGAGTGGGGTGCATTCATTCTCAAAGATTTCGTAATATTCCTCTACCCAAAATTTTGCTTCAGTTGCGTCAATAAATGCAAAAGTTAACGCACCCAGACCGTATCTGGCAGCAAAGCGGATGCTGTCTCTACTTGAACAAGCCACCCATGGTGGTGGATGTGGGGTTTGCAAGGGTTTTGGGACAACGTTACGCACCGGCATGGAGAAATACTTTCCATCATAACCCGCATAAGGAGATTGTACCATCATCTTTGCAGTTTCACGCGTACATTCCTCCCACATCTCCCGTTTACATTTTGGGTCAACGTTAAATCCACCGAGTTCCATGTGTGATGCCGATTCACCTGTCCCCCACTCTACGCGTCCGTTGGACACAAGGTCAAGTGTAGAGATACGTTCTGCCACGCGAGCAGGATGGTTATATGCGGGTGGCATCAGGACAATTCCATGCCCAAGTCGTATCTGTTTTGTCCGTTGACTACATGCAGCGAGGAATACCTCAGGCGCAGATGAGTGTGAATACTCTTCAAGGAAATGGTGTTCTACCTCCCATATATAGTCAAATCCAAGTTTATCAGCCAATTCTACCTGATCTAACGCATCTTGAAATAGTTTGTGCTCTGCCCCTTCTTTCCACGGACGCGGGATTTGGTGTTCATAAAATAACCCAAATTTCATGCGATAATGTTATTCCTTTCTCAAAACCTACGTATTTTCGAGTGCCTGCATTTCCTTGTCTGTTAACTGCCATTCAAAGATGTCTAAATTCTCTCGCAGATGCGGCTCCGAACCAGATTTAGGAATCGTTATAATATCTTTCTGTATCAACCACCGCAATGCAACCTGTGCAGCTGTCTTCCCGTGTCTGTCTCCTATTTCTGTTAATTCTCTGTCATCCGAAAGATTTCCCACAGCGAGAGGTCTGTGTGCGGTGATAGGAATGTTGCGTGTTTCACAATGAACTCGCAACTCCTCTTTTTGACTACGGACGTGGTACTCAACTTGATTCGTGCAAATCGGCAGGTCAGATATCTCACACGCACGGTCTACTTGTGCAATGCTGAAATTGCTGATACCAATACTTTTCACCTTGCCAGAATCATATATTTCTTGAAAGGCAGCAAAAGTTTCTTCAAACGGCACAGAGTCGCTTGGCCAATGAATTAACAGCAGATCAACGTAGTCCATCTGCAAATCACGTATACACACATCAAATTGCGACAAAACATCGTCATGTTTCAGATGCGTATGCCAAATTTTGGTTGTAATAAAGAGTTTATCACGGTCAATACCAATATCGCGCAATGCTTTGCCAACCGCTCGCTGGTTCTCATACATCCACGCAGTATCAATATGCGTATACCCCAATTCAACCGCTGTTTTAATAACCCGTTCACACTCTTTGCCTTTAAGTCGCCATGTTCCTAAACCCAACATCGGCATTTCGTGTCCAGATGCAAGTTTGACATTTCTCATAGGTAATTACCCTACACTCCTTTTTATTTCATGATAGTCAATTCTTGAAAAATGTCAAGCGAATTTAAATACTACACCCACATATATTCTAATGGGACGAGATACGATTAGACAGTCCAATTCTATCATTTCGAGTAACCTGCGATTCAACAAAGTATCTGAATAACCGTGAATAATACTCGGATTTCGTAAATTCCACTCCCTAAATTTAACTTACTCAAAACACAAACATGTGATAAAATAAAGGATAACACACAACATCAAAACCAACCTGTTTTTATCAGCACAACACGGAAAGGAAAAATAATGGAAAAGGAGAAACGTCCAAATATCCTGTGGTACTGCACAGACCAACAACGTTTTGATACAATTGGAGCGTTAGGAAATCCACATATTCATACCCCAAGACTTGACGAATTCGTCCGTCAATCAACATCATTTACGCACGCCTATTGCCAATCTCCTATATGCACACCCTCTCGCGCAAGTTTTATGACCAGCATGTATCCTTCAGCGATAAGTGTTACTGGAAATGGCAACCCAGTTTTTCCTGAATATTATGAAGATAGGCTAATCTCACAGGTGCTTGCTGAAAACGGTTATGACTGTGGTTTAATCGGTAAACTACATCTCGCAAGTGCGTTTGACGGACAGGAAAATCGTGTCAAAGATGGGTATCGCTACTTCCAATATAGTCATGACCACGGGAAACCAAACGCTTATGGACACGAATACGCAGATTGGGTGCGCGAACAAGGTGAGGACCTTGGCAAACTTCTGCAACAACGCGTAGTTGTGCAAAAACCAAAAAAAAAGACCGGACGTTTCCCCGAACCAACGCCAGATTGCGACAATATTCCTCCTCATCTCCACCAAACGTACTGGTGCACCGAAAAAACGATTGAATTCATCAACAAAAATCGCAAGAAAGACCAACCTTGGATGCTAAACATCAACCCCTTTGACCCGCATCCTGGCTTTGACGCGCCTTGGGAATATTACCGACGGTATGACCCAGAAACACTACCCGGTTGCCACTTCCAAGAAAGCGACATCTCCTTTCAAGCAAAATTGACTGATGCGGGAATAGATTTTCAATCTCAGGCAAAGCCACCTTCCGAGTGGGACGACAAGCAGATGCAGGCTTCATATTACGCCATGATTGAACAACTTGACCACGAATTCGGACGCATACTGGACTACCTTAATGCTGAAGGACTCCGTGAGAACACTATCATTATCTTTACCTCAGACCACGGGGAATCCCTCGGAGACCACGGGTTAGCATACAAAGGATGTCGCTTTTACGAAGGATTAGCGCGTGTGCCACTGATAATCTCCTATCCGACTGATTTCAGGGAAAACGTGCAAAGCAAAGCACTTGTAGAACTCCTTGACATCGTTCCCACACTATACGACGTATTAGGTATAGACATCCCATATTACGTTCAAGGTAAATCGCTCGCGCAGTTGTTACGCGGTGATGTCCCTGCTCATGAACATCGCGAGGCTGTTCGTTGTGAATTCTTCGGAGCACTCGCAACACCAGACCAGACGCATGCCACCATGTATCGCAACAAAAGATGGAAACTCGTCACATACCATAGAGTTTCGACGCAACTGTCTATGCACATCCACAGATGATACCCAGAGTCGCTTCACATTAGTGTTTAACGGGTTCAGATATTAGATCTCCACTTCATATAAAACGAGGTAAAAAATAGATGACCTTGAGGGCACTACTCATCGGTTTAGCACTCGTCATCGTCCAAACAGCAATCACGCCTTACAACGATTACTACCTTCAAGGAACAGACATCTCCGGTAATCACTTCCCCTTAGGGGCAGTCTTTACACTGATTTTTCTTACGCTTGTCATCAATCCTGTTGTAAAAAAGATAGTACCGAAAGCGCAGCTGAATCCTGCTGAGTTGATTGTAATTTGGGTGATGATGGGTGTAAGTTCAGCGATCCCATCAAAAGGGATGATTGGCTTCTTGCTGCCATATTTAGCTGCTCCAGTCTATTTTGCCACACCAGAAAACGAATGGGCAGAAACACTACACCCACACTTCCCAGAATGGTTGATTGTATGGGATAAAAACGCAGTCACCAATTTCTATGAGGGAGAATCGTTTGTTCCGTGGGGACTCTGGATAAAGCCGATACTTGTGTGGACAGTTTTTATCCTACTGCTCTATTGTTTAACAATCTGTGTCTCAATCATTTTGCGGAAACAGTGGGTTGAGCGGGAAAGATTTATATTCCCACTCGTGACTATTCCCGTAGAAATGGTTCAGCAAACCGCAACGCAAGGCAAATTAAGCAGTTTTTTCAACAAAAAATTCCTCTGGTTAGGGTTTGGTATTGCCGCAGCATTTCATCTACTCAACGGCTTGCACGAATATGTCCCCGCACTACCGTCCATTCCAAATCGGTATGACCTATACGCACCATTCACAGAACGTCCATGGATTGTGATGAGATGGTGGCCCCAATTCCGATTCTTCCTCTATTTCTCTGTAATCGGTATAACCTACTTTCTCGCAATGGATGTGTCATTTAGTTGCTGGTTTTTCTTCCTAATTTTCAAACTACAGTACATCATTATTAACGCATTTGCAATCCCTATCAGTCCTTGGATTTGTGCCAGAGGACAGACAATGGCTGCCTATGTAGTAATGGTTATCGCTTTTCTGATTAACAGTCGGAGACACATTATAGATATTGTAAAGCGAACATTCCAGCAATCTTCAACAACAACGATTGACGATTCAAACGAGGTGTTACCGTATAGATGGGCAGTTATTGGAGGATTTTTTAGTTTCCTGCTACTTGTTATGCTCTGTGCTTATGCTGGGATGTCACTATGGGTTGCTTGTAGCATTATTGCACTGTTCTTGGTTGCTTCTACCGCGTTATCGTGGATGGTAGTCAATGGTGGCATGTTGCTAATACAAGCACCGATGTATCCTGTAGAGTACTTTGAAATCGTTACCGGTTCACGAATCATCAACGCGAATAGTTTAGCACTCTTAGGATTTCAACGTGTCATGATGCGAGACTGGGGAGGCATTCTTATGCCGAGTGTTCTACACGGGTTCAAAGCTGCAGACCCACTCAACTTGAATCGCAAAAGAATACTCGGCGCAATGATGCTTGCGATTATTGTCGCTATCGGTGTTTCATTCGCGGCATCACTTCCCTTGATATATGAAAAAGGTGGAGTAAATCTGCAACGCGGTCCCTTCGTCGGTGCACCGAGATATCTAAATCATATCGTTTCCTTAATTCAGTATCCCAGAGATATGAAATTGGGTGAGGCATATAGCATGGTTTTAGGTGTTGGCATCACATCATTTCTCCTCATCATGCAACGCCAATTTATGTGGTGGCAAATTCACCCTATAGGATATGTAATGGGTGCAGTTTATTCATCCTATTTCCTCTGGTCCTGTATGTTTGTTGGATGGTTTTTAAAGTTCTTGATACTAAAATCAGGTGGAATCGGATACTATCGTCGGTTCCGACCACTGTTTATGGGATTGATTGTTGGTGAATTTGCCATAGTCGGTGCTTGGATGGTACTTGGAATATTTACCGGTGTAAATTACCAGAACGCACTACCAGGGTAACCGAATAGTGATAAATTCAAAAAAAATCACTAAAATGCAATTTTTTTACTTGACATTCGTTATTTTCTCATGTGATAATATATATCACATATAATCTTTGATTACGGGTAACCCAATTTTATTAACATTTCACCATACCAACATTCTTATGAAATTAGAAAAAACAAACGACCAATTATATGTGAAATCCAAAAATATGTTTACACTCCCTGGTAGGTGCGGTTTCTAACCAATGCAGAATGCCAAACGCGCATTCTGCCATAAGCGTCAATTTAAGGAGAAAACGCGTTCGTAGTCGCGCAATTCATTGCGCCTCTTACATTCGTAGGGGCAGGGTCTCCCCGCCCACATTGTTACATACAGTCTCGTGGGTCGGAGTGAGCAAAGCAACCTCCAACATGTATTATGTCTGAACAAGGATTTTCAGGATAAGAAACTTGGCTTCCAATGTTCCTTTGTCAAAGGTAACCCTTCATCCTTTGCATTAGAATATATATTCACCAACTCCTAATCCTGGAAATCCTGAAATCCAGTAAATCCTGGTTCAGACAACAAGTAATTCAGACAGACAAGAATCACTAAATTGACGCTTATGGTGCGGTTTTATAACTGCACCCATAAGCGTCAATTTAAGGACGAGATGCGTTCGTAGTCGCGCAATTCACTGCGCCTCGGACATTCCGTAGGGGCGAGGTCTCCTCGCCCGCATCCTCACATACAGTCCTGTAAACCGAAGCGAGCAAAGCAACCTTTGACATATCTGTTATCTGAACCCAGATTGGGAGTTAGTGGGTATATATTCCGTT
>JAJDWI010000069.1 GCA_022825665.1 Candidatus Poribacteria bacterium | reverse complement strand
CATTTTTCACCTCAAATGGTGTGATTTTTTAAGGTGAAATATAGCAGATATAGCGCGAAAAATCACGCTATATCTGCATATCCAAAACTATTAACGCTTGTGATAAAAAACAACCAAAATACCGAAAACTAAATAACCCTGCAATTTGATAAATTGACATTGATATACTACCTCCAATGTGCTATAATGATACGATGATTTCTGTAAAACATCAATGCCCTGTATTATTAGATAAATATAAAGAGTAATTGAGGGAAACAATTAAATGAAGCGGATAAAAATTCCCGGAGTTGACCAAGAAATATCACAACTAATTCTGGGAACTATGATGTATTCACCTGACAGTTATGATCACAGCACAAAAATGTTAGATACATTCTTTGAAGCAGGTGGAAATACACTTGATACAGCACACATTTATGGCGGTGGTAATAGCGAAAGATTAATCGGACAATGGATGCAGGAACGTGGAAATAGAGATGAGGTGTTTCTAATAGATAAAGGTGGACACCCTTATGGTGGTATGCCGAACCGTGTTTCTCCAGAATACATAAAACAAGACCTTGATGAAAACCTGAGTCGTCTCAACACCGATTACATTGATCTTTATATGCTCCATAGAGATGACCCTGAGATGTCAGTGAGTACTATCATTGACTATCTGAACGAAGAGATAGAAGCAGGACGTATACGAACCATCGCCGCTTCAAATTGGCAACCTAACCGCATCGTTGAGGCAAATACTTATGCATCAGATAATAACCTTAGCGGTTTTGTTGCATGTAGCAACAACATAAGCCTTGCTGTTCCAATGGAACCGATGTGGGGAGGATGTGTAAACGTTGATGATACTGCCCGACGTTGGCATGTTGAAAGTCAATTCCCACTCATGCCGTGGTCATCGCAAGCACGCGGGTTTTTCAGTGGGGCATTTACACCAGATAACAGAGATAATGGTGATATGGTACGAGTGTATTACAATGATAACAACTTTGAAAGACTCGAACGCGCAAAACAATTAGGCAAAGAATATGGATTTTCCGCAATTCAGGTCTCCCTTGCTTATTGCGTCCACCTGCCTTTCCCAATCTTTCCAATTGTCGGTCCGGCTAACTTAGAAGAAATGGCATCTTCACTTGGCGCATTAGAACTTGATCTCTCCGATGACGAAATGGCATGGTTAAACCTTGAAATAGACTAACTAAATGGACATACAATCCAACGAAAACAAAATACACATTTGCTAAAATTCAGTGTGCCGAAAAACAAATCTAAAACATAGCGGACAATCGTTTGTCTGTATAAAACAAATAAGGAATAAGGCAACGTTGCCTACTTAATACAACATAATGAAAACTCAAATTTTACACATAATACTCATAATACAATTTCTATTACTCCCATTCGGTATCTTACACAGGGCATTTGGACAGGAAAGTTGAGGTGCATGAAGCAATCCCGCAATCCCACGTGGTGGATCGGGGGAAGTCAGTTTGACTTCAGAAGGAAAAAGATTTCAAGCTTCTGTTAGCATGATGCGATGGTATGATGCCCAAGGTGGACACTTTGAAGATGAAGGTGTTTTCATTGACCAAAACGGAAACCGAAGTATAGACACGGTTCCAGAACATAGGCATCATGTCAATTTAAACATATACCGTATTGACGTTGCACTAAAATATCTTCTGGGTTCACAATGGATATTGGAAGCAAACCTACCCTATGAATCCAAAGTACAAGATGCAAGTGTAGAGAAGATCGAAGGTGTTGAATATACGCAGGAACAGTGGGATGCGATTATAGAAAATGGACGTATCCATCATCGTAATGAAACTTATACCGGTCTAACAGATTCAGAACTTTTTCTCGGATATTATCAAGTTGGTGTCCTCACAGAGAAAGATTATTTTATGGGTCGTATCGGAACATCAATTCCATTTGGTAAAACTGAGGAAGACCCATGGAAACTCGGAGAAAAGGGAAAGGAACATCTACATATCCAATTTGGAACTGGTACTTTTAACCCTATTTTTGTCCTGCACTATAGCCTACCTGTCTATAAAGGATTGGCAACGCAATCCAGTCTCCGGACAAAATTGCCGTTCTACGAAAACAGCAAAACATATCGTGGTTCGAATGAACTTACATATTCTACTGGGTTAAATTATCGTCTGAATAAATGGATTTCTTTCAGAGCAGGTTACCTTGGGATATATCAATCTTTTGCACATTGGGATGGTGAAATAGACAAGAATACGGGACTCTTATTTGGTATGGCATCTATGGGGACATCTATTTCAACGCCGTTTAATGTGCCGTTATCAGTTTCGCTTCTATTACCATTGCATCAAAAAACGCTTTACGATGATACTAACGCTCTTGATGTTGTAAAATTTGAAGAAAGCGATGCATTTGAATTCGGTCCATTGGTCTCTGTTACAGTATTATATTCATTTTAGTTCACATTAGAAAGGTAAGATGATAGCACACAGCAGAGGAGTTCAAATATTTCAGGGCATTATTAGTGTAATTTTGGGCGGGGTCAGTATACTACTGGCTATATTGTTACGACAATCCGCATATTCAACGATGACACTGATTACTTTTTTCGTTGTCGGCATTACCCTAATTTTCTCAGGGGACTATCTAATAAATCCGTTCGGTCTACCAGTAAATTCATTGAAGCAACAACTTCTCGGTGAGATGTGTTTGATTGCTTATGGTGCGTTCTATGTTAATATTGGTGTATCCCGTTTGTTACAACCTCTCGTTGTATATAACATATCACAGTATCTACATCCAGTTTGGATTCGCAGAGGTATAAGCACCGTTGGAATACTATTAATCATTGGTGGTATTTACGGTATTTATCAATTACGACAAGGAGATTTATCCGAACCCCCACAAGAATAAGAGTGTATTGAGTTCCTTACTTCTTACAATAAGTCAACGGGCAATAATCACTGCATAACGTAAAGGAATCTCACCGATATTCTTGATTCCATGTAAGACTTGACAATCCACATGCACAGCTTCGTTATCGCTAATCTGGTGCGTCTGTTCCCCGAATAGCACTTCACCCTTACCAGAAAAAACATAGAATATTTCCTGTCCATCATGAGTATGAGGTGGATGTGCGCGTTGTCCGGGTCCAACTTCTGATATATGTAGACTCAGTTGTCCTCTATCTGCTCCAGTTTCAAAAACAAACCGATCAATGCCTTTAATATCTGTTCTTACTTTTTCTGACATTTCATACCTCCTAATCTATACCCATCATTCTACCACACAACTATATGCCTTTCAAGTTGAAAACAAGGTTATTCTAAGTATATATAAGTTAATCAAGGTTCGCTTACAACATACGACAGGTCACGCTTATGTCGGAGCGATTCACACAAGTTGTCTTCAGCAACTACGTATGGTATACTCTAAAAATATAGTAATCATAACAGAAACCTAATCAGACATATCGCGCGGAATGATACAATGGCACGAAACAAATTGAAAGACAATATTGTATATCAGATCGTTATGTTCATTGCTTGGACTTGCCGCCTTATTCCCAAAAAAGTGGCAATGTTGCTTGCCACTATCATTGGCAAGTTACTATTTCGGACACTAAAAAAACGCCGACAGATTGCTCTAAAAAACTTACAGATTGCATTCGGTAACAACATAAATGAGAGACAACGACGAGAAATATGTAAAGCAAGTTTTATCAACTTGAGTAAAACAACGATTGAATTTATGCGTTTCACCAAATTGAATCCTGAGAATATATGGAATGACGTTAACGTAGAAGGAGTAGAACATCTCAATATAGCATTGGAAAAAGGAAAAGGGGCAATCGTATTTCTGCCACACTTTGGGAATTGGGAACTTCTTTCACTGGTCTATGGAACGCTCATCCCAAACCGCGCTAAAGCGATTGCATTTCCACTCAAAAACACAAAACTCAATGACTATGTTTGGCGAATTAGGGAACTTATGAGTTTAGAAATTATACCCCGGAATAGTGCAATTCGTGCGACATTACGTGCACTAAAAAATAATGATGCGGTCGGTTTTTTTGCCGACCAAAACGCAGGCGATCAAGGTGTGTTCATCGATTTTTTTGGCAAACCTGCCTCTACAGCAAGAGGTCCAGTTTCAATCGCACTGAAAACGAATGCCCCCATACTATTTTCATTAGATATTCGGCAACCCAATGACCAACATCAGGTCCATATTTTACCACCGATTTATTTGGAACCTTCCGACAATTTTGAGCATGATGTCCAAAAATATACAACACTCCTTTTGAAAGAATTGGAGAAATACATAGAACAATATCCAGAACAGTGGTTGTGGTTACACAACCGATGGAAAACCCAACCTAATCGGTATCGGAAGATTGAAACAAGAAACTAACTTGAGCGTTTCTCACAAATCCCTTGTAGGGACGGGGTCTCCCCGCCCGAATAGAACACCTTTCTTTTTGGGACGAGGTAACTTATCCAGACGATGAAAATGTGATTTTCTGCAAGACATCAGATAAACGATTTATGAGATAGACTGTAATAACTGAATGGTTCCATAGCCAGTGTAACAAATTTGCATTGCACAATCCTTGATGTTATGGTATGATATAAAGACACATAACACAATACCAATTTATGAGTCAATTTTTCCGTAGTGGGGTGCTCTCATGAAAAGATTTACTTTGTCCTTCATCGTTTTGGTAGTCGCAATAGGGCTTCCATTGCTTATTATCCATTCAAGCGAAAAGGTGGCAACGAGTGACGATGAACGGATTACACTCAGAATGTTGAATCAAGCACTCGCGACCGCAATAATGACCACCGAAGAAAATTACTATAAACCGGTAGATAGAAATGCAATGTACCGTGGCGCAATCAAAGGTGCACTTGCTGCTATGGGTGACCCATACACCTATCTCCTATCAGAGCGAGACCATCAACGTTCTGTCGAAAATCTATATAACGCAAATTTCGGTGGGATTGGCGTTGGAATATACCCCGACCATCGCGGCTTCATAAAAATATCTAAACCTATACCGGGAACACCTGCAGACTCCGCACATTTACAGGCAGGAGATTACATCACTAAAGTCGATGGGAAGCAAATATACTTAGGGGACAGAACAGGCATGACAGTTGATGATGTTGTCGACCTACTTAGAGGAGCAGTCGATACTGATGTCACCATTACCGTGCAACGTAAATTCCTTGAACCTTTTGATGTAAAACTAAAACGCGCTAAAATCTCTGTTCCGAGCGTTACAACTACAATGTTAGACAACAATATCGGTTATATCCGAATCACAAAATTCATCGGTACGAACCGAGTTGGTGGAACAGAAGAGGAATTTAACAAAGCACTCGCATCGCATCAGAAGGCAGGCATGCAGGCACTAATATTGGATTTGAGAAGTAATCAAGGTGGTTTACTTGATGCTGCATACCATATCGCAGATGCGTTTATTGATAAAGGTATTATTGTGTCAACAAAAGGTAGGAAAAGTGAATTTGATGAAGAATATCCTGCCCACCCAGATATTTTATGTGACCCCGAAATACCGGTTGTTGTTCTCGTTGATGAATATAGCGCAAGTGCATCTGAAATCGTAGCTGGCGCAATAAAAGACACAGGTCGAGGCATCCTTGTTGGCACAAAAACTTACGGAAAAGGTGTTGTCCAAAAACGATACCCTCTCACAAGCCTCGGTGCAATTTCTCTCACCATTTCATCGTATTATACTCCTAACGGAACGTCAATTGACAAATCAGGTATTACCCCACATGTACCAGTTACCGAACAACAACCTGAGAGAATTGAACAGATGATGCATCGGCTTGTTGTAGAAAAGAAATCGGTTGAGAATTATGTAGCAAATTGGATTGAGGATGAAGTCAAACGGACAGGAGAAATTCCCAAAGATTTCGCACCACTTGAGGCAACACTGACAGAATTTAAAAACAAACTCGCAGATGATGGGTACCGCGTTAGTCTACGGTGGTTGACAATACGGGCTGAACAACTCTTTAATATCAACGTTGGTATTGAACGAATTGTAAACTTACGGCATGACACACAACTACAAGAAGCAATTCGTATCATAAAGGAAGATAAAGTAGGAAATACAATTAAATTGTACCAAACGCTTGATCAGATGCTGATATATATGGGACAAGAATTGCAGACTCTGGTGCGTGGTGTTTGAACTTTTAGGTTCCATAGAACGAAGTAAAACCCAACATGGTAATAGACACGCTCGCATGTCGTAACCAATCCAGTTGGTGCGGTTACCTGAAGAATACTACACAGATTTGCATTTTACTTTACCCACTGAGACGTGCGTTTCTTCTATCCAACTCCTGCCGGTCAGGAGCTGCTGAGTATTTACTCTCCGACAAAAAATAAATGAATCCACAACCCTCGCAAACTACCGAGGTCATCACAAAAAAAGCGATAATTGTTGGTTTAATCCTCGTTATCGTCAACGCATACTGGGTCGGAATAGCAAGTGAACTCTGGTATGCAGTCTACACACTCGTTTCCCCTTTTTCAAATGCAGTTTTTACGCTGGTAGTCCTACTCGCGCTAAATGTCATCCTCCGCAAAATAACACCTCGTTTCGCTTTTACACCTGCCGAATTGCTACTTATCTACATCATGGTCACGATGGTTTCCACCATCTCAGGACATGCGATGATGGCAATTCTAATGGGCACTCTTGCCCACCCGTTCTGGTTTGCCACGCCAGAGAATGAGTGGGCACAATTTTTTTTACACCACATCCCCGAATGGTTAACGGTGCATGAATCCGAATGGTTGGCTGGTTATTATGAAGGTGAATCAAGTCTATATCTACCTGAGCATATACGTATATGGGTAAAACCTGTACTTATCTGGTCAACGTTTATCCTATTTCTATACGGATCGCTGTTGTGCTTGGGGCTACTGATACGAAAACAGTGGATGGAACGTGAAAAATTAAGCTTTCCATTAACACAGTTACCTTTGCAAATGACAACCAACCGCAGTTTCTTCACTACGCGATCGCTTTGGATAGGGTTTGGTATAGCAGCATTGATACGTGTAATTGCAGGTTTGCACGATCTATTTCCTGTAATACCCGCTTTGCCTTCAAGTTACCGACTTGATAGACATCTCACAGACAGACCTTGGAATGCAGTCGGTTATGTTTCAATGAACTTCAATCTTGCAATCGTTGGATTGACCTATTTCATGCCACTTGATCTTGCCTTTTCTACGTGGTTTTTCTTTTGGCTTACACGTGCTGAACGGGTGATTGCAAGTGCTGTCGGCATAACAAATATCAGCAAACTACACCTCAATGATCGCGCATCGGGGGCTTGGATAGGAATTGCTGTGCTGACTTTATGGATGGGACGTAGACACATCATAAGGTTTTTCAGGCATGTTGTCGGACTTGAACGAGGTGATGATAGCAATGAACCTATATCCTATCGAACAACAGCGATTCTTACTATTCTCAGCGTGGGTGCAGTATTCGTCTTCTGTTACATTGCGGGGATGTCGTTATGGGTGATTAGTGTCTTTTACGCGTTGTTTATTGCATTTGCCTTAGCAATCGGACGAGTTCGTGCTGAACTTGGTCCACCCTACCATGAGGTAATCGGTATCAATCCGCGTCAAATCATGGTCAATACATTCGGTTCGCGTAGCTTAGGAGCAGCAAACCTTACCGTGATGACATTTCTTTATGCATTTAACCGATGTAACCGTTCACATCCGATGCCAAACCAAATTGAATCGCTCAGAATCGGTGATCAAGCAAAGATTCCTGGTAAAACATTACTAATATGTATGGCACTTGCTATCGGTGTTGGTGCACTTGCTACGTTCTGGACATATTTACATGTAGGATATCATTACGGGGTATTGGCGAGGTGTCAAGGTCACGTTGGACACTTCGGCTGGGAGAGTTTCAATCCGCTTCAAAGTTGGTTGCAGCATCCAAAGGAAGCGAATGTCAGCGCAATTATATTTATGGGGGCAGGTTTCGTTTTCGTGTTCCTGCTTAATTTCTTAAGGACACGTCTGCTATGGTGGACACTGCATCCATCAGGTTACGTCCTTTCTGGTGCATCATGGGGAGGTCTAATCTATTTCTGGTTTCCTGTGATGATCAGTTGGTTCATAAAGTTTATGATCCTACGGTTTTCTGGATGGCAAACCTATCGCAGAGCAATACCGTTTTTCCTCGGATTAGTTTTAGGTGATTTTGTGCCGCGTAGTATACTCAGTATAATTAGTTTTGTGATGAATCTATATATGCCTTCTTCTGGCGCAGGACATACTCTATAACACTTGAAATATGATATAATGGAAGTTATATTATGACACCACTACTTTCTGTCAATTCCATAACAAAACAGTTCGCATCAACACCCATTGTAACGGATGTCAGTTTCGACGTATATCCAGGAGAAATATTCGCACTATTAGGGGCAAGTGGCTGCGGCAAAACGACTACTTTACGCTTAATTGCAGGCTTTGAAAAGGCAGACTCAGGTGCAATTTTAATGGAAGATCGCGTTCTTGAAGACCAAAACATACATGTTCCACCCGAATTACGAGGAATTGGGTTTGTTTTTCAAGATTACGCCCTTTTTCCTGACAAGAACGTGATACATAACGTTGCATTCGGACTTAGCCGCAAGTTGTCAAAAAATGTACGGCACACGACTGCCATGGATACCCTTGAGCGAGTCGGCATTGCACACCTGCACGAGCGGATGCCGCACCATCTCTCTGGTGGGGAGCAGCAACGGGTCGCTTTAGCTCGCTCTCTGGCAACACAACCGAAACTGCTGCTATTAGACGAACCTTTTTCAAGTCTTGATGCTGGTCTTCGTCAAGAAACAAGAGAAGAGGTACGTGAATTATTAAAAGCCGCAGAAATCACTGTAGTCCTCGTAACACATGACCAAGAAGAAGCTTTGAGTTTCGCTGAACGTGTAGTAGTCATGAACAGCGGTACTATTGAACAAATCGGCACACCAGAAGAGGTATATCAACACCCAAAAACTGTATATGTCGCCAGATTTCTTGGAACAACGAACATCATTGAAACAGACATCAAAAATGGAGTTGCAGAAACACCATTTGGAACGTTGCCAGTAAATTCTCCAGACACTACGCAAGCACTCCTTTCAATTCGTCCAGAACATATTCAGATAGAAAAACATATTCCTAATACTGGTGATGATAAATTCGGTCATATTACTGCCCGTGAGTTTAAAGGACATGATTTTACATACTGTGTTGAAGTCGATGGAAAACACTATTTCGTTCAAACCAACTATCAACAACACTTTAAAGTCGGTGATGCGGTTTCATTGAAACCAATTGAAGCGATTGTTATTGAGGACAAATCGTAATGAAATCCGAAACGATTGTTTTACGTTCTATTTTGATTACATTTCTAATCTTAAATATGTTAGAATATTTATGTGAACTTATGTCCCTTTATAAACCTATTTTGAATATTCAAACTAACAGCAAGGGAATCTGATGGAAGCCAAGATATTGATTGTAGAGGATGAACGTGATATCGTAGAGTTGCTAAGATATAACTTGCGGCAAGAAGACTTTAAAGTCGATGCTGTCCGTAATGGTGCTGACGCGTTACAGCGCGCAGTTGATAATCCTCCCGACCTGATTCTATTAGACCTCATGCTACCCGAAGTTGACGGTTTAATTGTCTGTCGTCTCCTAAAGAATGACCCTCGCACCAAAAACATTCCTATCGTGATGCTTACCGCAAAAACGGAAGAGAGTGACCGTGTTACCGGTCTTGAGTTAGGGGCTGATGATTACATAACAAAACCGTTTAGTCCGCGCGAGGTCATCCTACGTATCAATGCTGTCCTACGTAGACTCAAAGCAAGCAGCGAGGTTGAAGAGGAAAATCAGATACAAACGCACGGTGTGACAATTGATTTAGACCGACACCAAGTATTAACCGAAGATGGTGCGATAGATCTCACCGCAACGGAATTCAAACTTATCACACTGTTTGCGCGGTCTCCCGGACGTGTCTTTTCTCGTGATATTCTTATGGATGTCATCTGGGGACAAGACTACTACGGTATTGATAGGACAGTTGACACACACGTCAGTCGCCTCAGACGAAAACTTGGAGATATGGGCGCGCATATTGAAACAGTATACGGTGTTGGATATCGATTGAAGGAAGAAAAAAAGCAAAAAAGAAAAAAGAAGTGAGTGCAGAAGAAATGTAGACTATATTTCTATTTAGAAAAGAAATGGAGCCATTGAATGAACTTAAGACTAAGAGACAAAGTTGTTGTTGTGACTGGAGCAAGCCGTGGTATAGGTAGAGCAATAGCAAACGGCTTTGCTGAAGAGGGAGCAAGACTTAGTATCTGTGGTAGAGACCCAGATACATTACAATCTGCAACAGAGGAACTCACCGCACACGGTATAAAGGTCGTGTCAAAACCAACCGATGTAACAGACTCTGCTCAAGTAGAAGCATTTATAGAAGAAACCTTGGATCGTTTCACAAGAATTGATGTTGTCGTCAACAATGTTGGCGGGAGTCGGTGGACACCATTAAACGAGATTTCTGATGAGGAATGGCACGAAATTCTCGATCTTAATCTCGTTACCGCTACCCGTATCAATAGACTTGCTATCCCCGTAATGCAGAAACAAGGTGAGGGTGTAATCCTTATGATTACCTCTATCTATGGTAGAGAAGGCGGAGGACATATTACCTATAATGCTGCGAAAGCCGCAGAGATAAGTATGACCAAATCGTTGGCAAAAGAACTTGCACCTGACAACATCCGTGTCAATAGCATCGCCCCAGGGTCTATCCTATTTCCCGGTGGTGGTTGGGATCGTCGTATGAAAGCGGACCCAGAAAAGATGAAAGCATTTGTTGAAAGCGAAATGCCACTCGGTCGTTTTGGTAAACCGGAAGAGATTGCTAATGTTGCTGTATTCCTTGCATCCGAACGCGCAAGCCTTGTTACTGGTGCATGCATAAATGTTGACGGATGTCAATCACGGTCTAATATCTGAAGATAGAAAAACTTAGGTACGATAGTCGGCATTAATACGGATATAATCGTAAGAATAATCGCATGTCCACATCGTTACTTCTACATCACCAGCACGTAAATCAATAGTAATCCGCACAGGATCATTATCAAACAGTTGTGTGGCTTTATCCTCGTCGTATCCTGAATCCATTCCGTTTTTGACAAGTAGGTAATCGCCGAGTAACACGTCAACTTGGTACGGGTCAAATTCTGCTCCAGATTTACCGATTGCCATCATAATCCGTCCCCAGTTTGCATCGTTAGCAAAAACGGCTGTTTTGACAAGGGGGGATTCTGCAACTGCGCGCGCAGCTTTTTCCGCATCAACCCTATTCTTCGCTCGTTTGATAACAACTTCAACAAGTTTAGTAGCACCCTCACCATCTCGTGCTAACATTTTCACTAATTCCGTGCATACGAACTGCAATCCCTCACAAAATTCATCATAATCCTGACTATTTGATGAAACTATTTCGGCATTTCCTGCACTACCTGTTGCAAGAATGATAACAGTATCATTTGTGCTGCGGTCAGTATCGACGGTAAGCAGATTATAGGTGTTATCTACTACATGTGTTAAGGCGGTTTGAAGTGTTTCACTATTGATGCAAACATCCGTTGTTAGATAAGAGAGCATTGTCGCCATGTTAGGAGCAATCATTCCCGAACCTTTGGCAATTCCACCAATCTTCACAGTTTTGCCACCAATTTCTATTTCCACAGCAGCAGACTTCGGATGTGTATCCGTGGTCATAATTGCTTCTGCAGCATCAGCACCACCATTAGTGTTGAGTGCTTTGGTAGCGAGTTGTATTCCGTTCTCAATTTTATCCATTGGCAATTGTTGTCCAATAACACCAGTTGATGACACCAGAACATCTTCCTCTGCTATACTGAGTTGTTCAGCAGTTACAGTCGCCATCAAATGTGCATTTATCATACCACGTTCACCAGTACAGGCGTTTGCGTTTCCGCTATTGATTACAATTGCTTGTGCAGTTGGATTGCTGAGATGTTTGCGACAAACTATAACAGGGGCAGCAGTGACGCTATTCTTGGTGAAAACACCCGCTGCAGTCGCTGGCACATCCGTAACAATGAGTGCTAAATCTTTTGTTTCTGCTTTTTTAATTCCTGCGTGGATACCCGCTGCTTGCACACCTGGAACAGCAGTTATTCCGCCATCTATCTGTTTCATAAATTGCTCCTTACATCAATGTAGCAGAAATTGTAATACATCACTGCGGAATTGTCAATTGGAAAACAGATCTAACATAGAGGAACAGGACTTGACAATCGGTTAGAAATCTGTAAAATAGACAAACAACAATTTGTATCATCGGAGGAGACAATATGGCAAAAATACGAATGGCACAATACGGTACGAAACACGGACACGCACGAGGAAAATTACAAGCAATGCATGGTAACCCAGATGTAGAAGTAATAGGTGTATATGAACCTGATGAAGAACAACGGGCAAAACTTCAGGAAAATGGAAGTTGGTCTTACGATTTTCGTTGGTACAATGATGCCGCTGAAATGTTAGAGGACGAATCAATTATCGCTATCGCTTCTGAAGGGAACAATGCCGAAAGCTTAAATCAGACAGAAGAGATTGTGAATGCTGGCAAACATGTATGGTATGACAAACCCGCAGGAGAAAACTGGGAGCAGTGGCAACACGTCATCAAGACAGCACGAGAAAAGTCTTTGTTGGTACAGATGGGGTATATGTTAAGGTATCATTCCAGTTTTAATAAGGTGACCGACTGGGCAAGATCAGGATTTTTGGGAAATGTATTCTCAGTTCGCGCGCACATGTCTACAAATATATCTAAAGAAGCACGGACACGGATTAGTGAACACATCGGAGGCATATTCTTCGATTTAGGCGGACATGTGTTGGATCAAATTGTCTGGATGATGGGAAGACCCGATAAGGTCACCAGTTTTCTTCGTAACGATGGAGGGTCAGTTGAACCATTCAAAGATAATACTCTCACTGTCTATGAATTTGAAAAAGGAATGGCGTTTATAACAATTTCTGCTTTGGAACCGCGCCCAATGGCACGACGGTTTGAGGTATATGGCACTGAAGGCAGTGCTATCATTGTTGAACCGTTTGAACCCGGACATACGATTCGTCTCTGCTTACAAAGTGCAAAGGATGGATATTCACAAGGCGAACAGATCGTCAATATAGATGGAGAGAGTCGACAACGGTTATATGAGTTGGAGTTGGATGCGTTTTTGGCGACAATAACGGGTAAGCAACTACCTGATAGACCCGTAGAACATGAACTGTTAGTGCAGGAAACACTTTTGCGTGCAACAGGTGTTATCCCAAACTAAACTCATTTAAGTGTGAAGTTAGGATATTGTGTTATGCGTACTTTGTAAAAAAATAATATGGCAGGTACCAATGACCTGCCAATTTAATGTGGTGAAAATATAACTAAGATTATTCTTCCAATCCACCTGCCCATTTGAGACATCCAGTAATGTGTTCGTGGAACCACGGTTGACTCCAGAGAACATCAGGGTGACCAAGCGCAGTATACATAACTCGTCCCTTACCGTAGGTATGACACCAACCGAGAGCATAATCATTGTCATCTCGGTTACCGCGTGAGACATCAATGGAATCATTATCCAACCGCATTAACACATGCGTATTCTCTCGAGACCAATTCTTGAATGTATATATTTCATCAACAACTTTGAAACTTTCCCCAAGCATGCGGGTAGAAGGATGGTCGGTATCCTCTACGATAACATTGACTTCTTCGTGCCACGGATGTCCATTGAAATATCCACCGATCATTTCACCAAATTCAGGCCAATCATAGCAGGTATCAGTAGCATTATGGATTCCGAAGAATCCCTTACCATTACGGATAAAGTTGAGCAATGCATCTTTTTGTGAATCATCAAAAGGTAAATTACCGGTTGTTGCAAATGCAACAATATCGTGTTTAGCTAAATTATCCTCTGTGATTCTGTCACAGCGGTGGGTAGTCGTAACTCTCCAACCATTTGCAGCACCAATCTCTTTGAGTGCTACTTCAGCATTCGGCAGATAACTATGCTCAAAACCAGCAGAATGGCGTAACATCAATATGTTCATTTTATTTCCTTTCGGATATGGCAATTTGTTGGTAATTATACAAGATTTATTGAAAAAAGAAAACATAAATGGATACAACACATTGTATCACTACAGTCTATACCGTAATCACTATTGTTTTTGAGGTGACTATTCCACATTGATTTTGTTTAGGAAAATATAGGTAGACACGGAAATCCGTCTGTTTCTTAGGCACATACTCTATTATATTTCAACTACGATTTGAGTAGTTTTATCCTAATGAGAATCGTCTTCTGGACCATAATAGGATCAGTAATATTGGAAAAAAGATTGGCAATTCTATATTATTTATGGCATTATTATGTAAAGAGATTATGGAGAAGGAGTAAAGGCATTGAAGTTTTTTAAAAAGGGTGACAAAAACACAGAAGAGACTAAACCCACAGCAAAACCGCACCCTGAACTACAAGTGATCAGTGGTTCAGAGATTTCTGGAAAACGTCCGCAACAGCAAGCACCACAGCAACAAGCACCGCAACAGAACATTACACTACCAAATATAAAGTATAAAATAGCCGTTGCAAGTGGAAAAGGGGGTGTCGGTAAGTCAACAGTTGCTACGAATTTAGCAATCTCGCTCGCGAAAGATGGTGCTGCAGTCGGATTGATGGATGCTGATGCTTATGGACCTAGTATACCAACAATGATGGGTATTCAAGAGAAACCTGAAACCAGTCCTGAAAGAAAACTGATCCCTTTGGTGCGTCACGACATAAAACTAATGTCAATTGGGTTTATGGTGCCTGAACAACAGGCTATGATCTGGCGAGGACCAATGCTACATAGTGCTATCCGTCAATTTCTTACAGATGTAGCGTGGGGTGACTTGGATTACCTTATTATTGATCTTCCGCCAGGTACGGGGGACGTTGCCCTTACTTTGACGCAAGCAATTCCACTTACAGGCGCAGTGATTGTTACCACACCACAGGATGTCGCTTTAGCAGATGTGCGACGGGGTGTTGCTATGTTTGAACGTCTCGGTGTTCCCATTTTGGGTATTATAGAAAATATGAGTTACTTTCTCTGTCCGCATTGCAATGAGAAAACTGAGATTTTCAGAGCTGATGGTGGTAAAAACACGAGTGAACGTTTCGGGGTTGCATTTTTGGGAGAGATTCCACTTGATGCCGAAGTTTGTACTGCTGGAGATCTCGGTGTTCCCATCGTTGCTGGAAATCCGGACTCACCGCAATCGGCTGCATTTGGCGCAGTGGCTACTGAATTAGAAAAAGTAGTTTTGGAAGCTGGAGAAGAAGATGAATTGACGATTCTTTAGATTGACATGCATCTGAAAAACAACAAAACCATTGCATTTATGCAATGGTTTTGTTGTTTGAAGGTATTAAGATCGAATGATAACATAGCAATCAGTTCATTAGTTTACAGTTCTATGTTCATCGCGTCAGCAATCAAACGCATTGCGTGCTGTAGTAAATCACCTTCTCTGGCAAGGTCTTGGGTTGGCGAGTTTCCGAGATTCTTATTCAGATCTTCAAGTGGAGAGAATCCAAAGTTTTCCATACCTTCAATCATCCCCTCAAGATAACCAAGGGCAGGCATTTCTAAGTCGTATGCATCCTCTCGCATACGATAAAACATGATGTCATCCTCGTAATATTTCCCATAAAGAGATGGATATCCCTCATATCTGTCCAGAGCATTTTCATCATCTTCAGAGATTTCCCACAAACCGCCTTTTACAGATTTTTCAGAGTCCGGAATTATATCGGCATAGAACCTAAAAACAAGTTTATATCCGTGCAATGTAAACGCGCCAAGCGGAACGGCAGTTGGACATCGCCATTGCATCTGTTTGATATTGAGATTCGATCCGTAGGCGAAGTATTTCATGGCATGGATCAAAACTGAACATTTATAGTAGATTATTCTATTAGCATTCACTTTGGTAAGAACATATATATTATATACCTACCAATGTATGCATACTAAAACAACAATAGTTCGCTTATTTCTTCATTTGGATCATCAATTGGGTCATCTTCTGTTAGTTTGGTAGTTTTGTATCCGTAGATTTCTATTTCACGGATTTTTGCGGATGCTCGGAGGCGAACTGCCCCTCCAGATGTTGGACATCACGTGCTCCCCGAACTGACTAACGTGCTACCGCTTCTATTTGCATTGCTCTTACGTGACAAAGCAGCATCATCTGTAGTTTCTAAAACTGCGATGCGAATTTGATCTGTAGGAAAGGAGTAAAGAACAGGTATCACAATAGGATTAGATCGAACACTCTGTACTTCCTTAATCATATACCAGTCCGTATCCGAAATAGCACTGCCACCTTTGTCTGCGTAGAGTCTAAATTTCTTAATGTTGTCTGAATGGATAATAATTTTACGAACGACCTTTTTATTTGGCAAACTGACGATGACCTCTGAGGGAGGACTTGAACCTACACGCGAGTTTGTTTTATTTGTTGAACTTGTTTCACCTACAGTGTTGAGATCGCCATCAATCATTTGCATACTGGATGCCTGTGCACCGTCAAGTAGTGCATAGTTTTCGCTCCATTCCTGAGGAGAAAGTAGCGCACTACACCCAGCCATAATTACCACAAAACATATAAGTGAAAGGAATAGGGAAAATTTATGTAGCATGATTTACTCCTTGAGATGTATTGAAAGTGTGTATTTTATCAATCTAATTCGGTAACTAACGGTTTCATTCACTTCTCCCCATTTCTAATTGATATATTAACAAATATCCTATTTGATTGTCAAGTAAAGATTATTTCAATCCAGAGCCATTCAGTTTTCCAAATCTTATAATTTTCAAAGTAAACCTTCCTCTGTAGGAGCGACCCGGGGAATGCCAATAGGCATTCATACCGTTGATTCACCGGTCGCGATTTTACGACAAATACAAACAAAGTAACTAAAACTGAATGGCTCTGACTATATTTACAAGGTATTGATTTTTAACCAATAGTGGTATATACTTGCAAGAATGATATATATAACTAAATTAACATAATATATAGATTGAGGGAGAAACAATGAGAATCCTGTGTAATTACATAATAACCAGTTGTCTGTTGATATTAATTTCTATCGGTATTGTTGACGCACAACAGAATCTGGCACAACAAGCTTATGCAATCATGGAGCAATCCTGCCTAATATGCCACGGGGAGAACGGCTCATATACAGAGGCACTTATCATTGAACACAGAGCACTCATTGATGATGGAAAAGTCGTTCCTGGTGATCCAGAAGGTTCCATATTCTATCAACGACTCATTGAAACAGATGATGTTAAACGGATGCCGCTCGGACAACCACCGCTTGATGTTACAGCAATTGAAACGATACGACAATGGATCGCAGCAGGCGCACCAGATTGGGATGCCGTTCCAAGACCAAATATCAGTTTCATAACAACTGAGGCAATGCTTGAAACGATTGAAAACCACGTCAATTCTCTTTCACCGAGTGACAAATCGTTTGCACGCTATTTTACCTTGACGCATCTATACAATGCAGGTGAAACAACTGAGGCACTTCAAACATACCGGCGTGCCCTTTCAAAATTGATCAATAGTCTTTCATGGGGACGTGAAGCCATCAAGCCACAGTCTATTGATGCAGAGGAAACTGTTTTCTATATTGACCTACGCGACTATGAGTGGGATGTGAGAAACAATGCGTGGACACAGATTGAACAGGCATATCCCTACAAAATGAGGTTTGCTGCGCCGACACAAACACATCTACGTGAAAAACTAATGACTCTACAGCAGGAGATGAACTGTGAAGTTCCATTTGTTCATGTGGATTGGTTCATCGCAAATGCTTCCTTACCACCCCTCTATCACGATATTTTGCAGCTGCCACTGACAGACCGAGAACTGGAAGAAAAACTTGGGATATCAGTTAAAGAAAACATACAGAACGCACCAAGAAAACGTGTCTGGCGTGCAGGTTTCAGTGATTCTGGCGTCTCAAATCACAACAGAGTTGTAGAACGTCATATTTTTCAACACGGTGCATACTGGAAAAGTTATGACTTTGCTGGGAGTGCGGAGTCACAGAATATATTTACCCATCCGCTTAATTTTACACATGACGGTGGCGAAATTATCTTCAACCTACCGAACGGATTACAAGCGTATCTTTTGGTAGATAGTAACGGTAACCGCCTTGATGTAGCACCCACAGATATCGTTTCTAATCCTGCTGCGAGTGATCCTGCCGTCCGCAACGGTCTTTCGTGTATCGGTTGCCACACAGAGGGAATGAAGACGTTTGAAGACGAAGTACGCGCTGTTGTTGAACAAGCCGATGACCCACCTTATAACAAAGTTCATGCATTAGACCTATATGTAGAAAAAACGGTGATGGATGAACTTGTTGAAGAGGATACGCTACGTTATAGGAACGCTCTTGAGGAGGCGGGTGGTATATTTGGGGGTATTGAGCCGGTTCAACGTTTCCATGAGGTGTTTCAAGGTACGCTTGATGCTGCACATGCTGCAGCTGCTGTTGGGTTAGAGACGGATACATTCCTTGAGAGAATAAGCAAAAGTCCAACTTTACAAAACTTATTAGGGGCATTAGTGTTAGAAAACGGTGTCATCAAACGAGACGCATGGACATCGGCTTTCCACGATGTGATTTCTGCGCTGAATTCTCCAGACATTGTTCTACCACCCATAGAACAACAACCAGAACGTATACCAGGTGCTTCAGTGAATATACCCGATCTGAACCTTCGCACTGTAATTGAAGAAGCACTCGGTAAAGCGACGGGTGATGTGATTACAGTAGAAGATATGGAAGACTTGACAAGACTTGATGCAAATGATAGAGGAATTCTCAATTTGACTGGACTTGAGTTTGCCATAAATCTACGCATTCTTCTACTTGTACGGAATTTCGTCAGCGATCTTTCTCCACTTGCAGGTTTAATTGAACTACGAGGAGTCCATGTGCAAGAAAACAATATTTCAGATATATCCCCAATCGCTGACTTAATAAAATTGACTTCACTTGAAATATACGGTAATAAAATATCTGACATCTCGCCACTTGCTGGATTAACAAACATAGGCTGGTTATCTATGTATGACAACCGTGTCACGGATATCTCGCCACTTGCAAATTTGAAACATCTCAGGGGAATGAGGGTGAGTGTTGAAGAGGGAGGTGAACTATTACCTTTAGCAGAATTAATCAGCTTGGAAAACATTTTCTATTGGGGATCTGGAAAACCTATTCCCGATTTAACTCCATTAACGAAGTTACCAAAATTAAAATGGGTAGATATACGCGGCGAAGGAATACCGGATTTCTCACCTTTTACCAAGGTTGATACTTTGGAAAGATTTGAGTTTTGGGGATCGGGTAAAAACCTACCTGATCTGTCACCTTTAGCAAATTCTAATAATTTGAAGGAATTATGGGTCATAAATTGCGGAATCACAGATCTAACTTTTATTGAGAATTTCACAAGTTTGGAAAAGTTAAATCTTGAACAGAATAATATAACAGATGTGTCACCGATAGCAAAATTGACTAACTTAAAATGGCTAAAACTTACAAACAATCCAATAACAGATTTTTCCCCTTTAGTAGAACTCGCACAAATTACTAATATCATTGCTGGAAATGT
This sequence comes from Candidatus Poribacteria bacterium, assembly GCA_022825665.1. Taxonomy (GTDB): domain Bacteria; phylum Poribacteria; class WGA-4E; order WGA-4E; family WGA-3G; genus MSPOR6. Next base: position 344 of record JAJDWI010000069.1, on the reverse strand, counting down.
TAATATTCCTGATAGGAATCTACGTTCAGCAATTGCAGCTGCTCTTGATAAAGATGATACAGGGGTTATATCAATTTCTTTTGATGAGATGGCAACATTAACAACCCTAAGAGCAAGCAATAGAGACATAAAGGATTTGACTGGTCTCGCTTTTGCAAATAACCTTACAGAATTATATATCTTTCGCAACCCTTTATCAGATATCGGGTGTGTAAAGTTTTTTGCATGAACATTATGCAGCTTTTGTATCTGGATACCAATAGCTGTTCCAATCTTTATTTTTATATAAACACTTCCATTTCAGCACAGCGTTGATCCCTTGTTCCTCCCATCTCATAGAAGCT
>JAJDWI010000133.1 GCA_022825665.1 Candidatus Poribacteria bacterium | reverse complement strand
CAGATTGTCTGAACTAGGATTTTCAGAATCACAAGATGGACAGGATTAGGAGTTGCTGAGTATATATCCCGTTGTCCAGGATGAGGGGCTACCTTGTGCAAAGGAATATTGGAATATAAATCTCTTATCCTGAAAATCCTGTAATCTTGAAAATCCTGGTTCAGACAACAAGCAATTCAAACATGCAAGAATCACTAAATTGACACCTATGGTGCGATTTCCTAACCGCACCAACCAGGGAGTGTGAGTATATTTTTGGATTTCACTATAAATCAATGCTGTCAATGCCAATAGGACAGTCACAGCATTGATTTATAGTTCTTAATGAATTAACCCAACTCTCTTAATGTGTCCCCATTTTGTTGTCAGTTTATCTTGGGGAGCAACATCTAAAAACTCATCAAGACCTTTACCTAAAGCGGAAATTTCGTTTTCATCTAATGCACGTGAGAAAACCGCAGCATCATCAATCGCGCCGCCATATCCCTCACCACCTTCACCACCAAGACGGTAGATTGCATTCTCACCACGAGTTTCCTGAAAGTCCGTTTCTTTCACCATTTCACCATTTACGTATATTCTGAAATTATTACCATCACTTTGAATAACAGCATGTGTCCATTCATCTTTCTTGATGACACCGCCATCTGTTTGACACAGTACAGTCCATCCACCAACTTGTCCTCTCCAAGAAAGCAGTCCTTGGTCTTTATTGACAAAGAAGGTGTTATGACCAGATGCAGCTGGTAAACTACGCCAAATCTGTTGCCATGCCCCGCCTTCAAAGGTAGGATTTATCCAGACTGATATTGTAAACGGATCTGTTTTGAAAATATCTCCATGTAACGTTTCAGATACTTGCATCTCAACATGTGCACCTACATTGAGATGGATTGCATCTTTAAATTTACCTGTATCCCATTTAGAATCCCCTTTAAGTTCACCATGGTTTTCATTTCCAGAGGAATCCTCAGCATTACCGTCAAAAGAATAGTATGCTACCAATGCATCTTCAGCCAGAACACTAAAGGCCGGTATGCATAAAAGAATAGCAAATGTCAAAAGAAATAACATTTTTTTCATTGTAAATGCTCCTTATAAAAATAAATATCTCATGAATATGAGATTATCGTTACATTAATATATTAAGGGTGTCCTCACAAATTCTACAATTGTTAACATAACCTAACACATTTGATAATAATTGTCAAATTATGAAATAAGCATTTTGTATATTTATGGGTAGTAGATATCCAATGCATTACGACATTTGTTTCAGGATAAGATTTCTATAAACATCAACGTCAGCGAAGAAATTGGGAGGAACGACAGTCGTCGCACTAAATTCGGTGATAATTGCGGGACCTTCAATTCGATGACCCGGCAGTAACGACTCCCGTCGATAAAAAATAGTCGGAATATATTCACCATCAAAGAAAACAGAATTTTGCGATATTTGTGCATTAGTGGGATCTGTATCTGAAACCGATTCAGTGTTAAGTTCTGGTTTATCAGTTTCAACGATTGCATTTATCCGTAGGTTCACTACTTCTACCGTTGCATCAGGACGGTCATAACTAAACCGACGCTTGTGCATTGTATGGAATATACTCACAAAATCGGTTTCTTCATCAAGATATGGTATATTCAACTCATAAGATTGTCCATCATATCGCATATCAAGAGAACGTTCTATTTTTACCTGCGAAAAACTATATCCCTCTGATTGCATATCAACTTCTGCTCGGCTTAGCAGTGCCTTAAAACCGTTATCTAATAATCTATGTATATTCGTACCGCTATCTTCAGTTTTCAATAGCACAGTCTGTGAGTAATCTTTCATAATATCCGCATAAAGCATTCCGAATGCAGAAAGCAATCCACCGTGAGGGGGAATCAGTACAGTATGTATTCCGAGATTTTCGGCAAGAAATGCAGCATGCAAACCACCAGCACCACCAAACGACACAAGTGTAAAATCTCGTGTATCAAAACCACGTTCAACGGAAATAACTTTAATCGCACGTTCCATAGCTGAATTAGCAATCTTCAAAATACCGTCGGCAGTGTCAAGATTTGATAAACCGATCTTCTCAGAAAACCGTTCAATATAATGGCTTGTCTGGTCTGTAGCAAGAGACATTTGTCCACCTAAAAACTGTGTCGGTAAAATGCGTCCTAAGAAAAGATTAGCATCTGTTACAGTGATTTCCTCACCATTGTTACCATAACATATAGGACCAGGGACAGCACCTGCACTTTCGGGTCCCACCCGTAATGCTCCGCCTGTATCCACAGTTGCTATAGAACCCCCACCAGCACCGACTGTATGAATATCAATCAATGGAACTTTGATTGGTAAACCGCTAATAGTACTCTCAGTCGTCATAGAGATTCCTTCATCACAAAGACTAACATCCGTAGAAGTCCCACCCATATCAAATGTAATAATCTTTTCATATCCAGCAGTTTTTGCAATATGGTATGCCCCGATGACACCTCCTGCTGGACCAGAAAGAACAGTACGAATACCAGCAGCTTCAAAATTATCTGTACTAATACATCCGCCGTTAGATAACATCAAACGGAACGAATTAGGAAAACTCTCTGACTCTGTTAACGTCGACAAATGCTTTTCTAAGGTAGGACGGATATATGCATTGGCAACAGTAGTACTGAAACGTGCGTATTCGCGGTATTCAGGTAGGATTTCGTGTGAACATGAAATCGGAATATTAAGAGAGGAAAGATATTCCGATACAACTTGTTCGTTTTTTGGATTTACATAAGAAAAAAGCAAACATATCGCAATTGCATCCAAATCTAATGTTGTCAGCTGATCTATCAGTAACTTAAGATCATTGATCGTTATTTCAGTTTGAATTTCTCCAGTGTGAAGTGTGCGTTCCCTTATTCCGAATCTACGTTCTGCCGGTATAAGGGGATCGGGACGTTCTACGAAAATATCGTAAAGATTCTGTCGCGCCTGTCTTCCAATTTCTAAAACATCTTCAAATCCTTTTGTAGTAATCACTGCTATACGTGCACCCCTACGTTCAAGTAGTGCATTTGTAGCTACAGTGGATCCGTGAACAATATCAACATTCTCAAAAGAATTGATGTTATACCTCTCCAATATTTCACTGACACCTTTTATTACTGCGTGCGCTGGATTCTGTGGTGTAGAAAGGACTTTGTGAGTAAAAAGAGAACCATCCATTGACATAACAATGTCAGTAAATGTGCCACCAGTGTCTACACCGATTTTTATTATTTTATTCTGTTTTTGCATTAGTTGGTAAGTATCAGGGTATGAGTTTTATGTTATATTATACCATTTCTAAATAATAACTTCTCATTAACAAGAAACACGTTTGTAGTCGCGCAATTCATTGCGCCTCTTACATTAGGGTTAGTATTAAAGTCCCAAAATGTGGTTTTATTTATTAGAATTGGTATTACACAACAACATTTTGTGGATTACCTTCTAAATAAGCGATGATATTATCAACAGCACCTTCGTTGAGAAGATCAACACCCTCAGGAGTCATGTCTGCGCAATGTGGGGTTAAAATCACCTGTTCACATGCTAAGAGCGGGTGGTCTTTAGGAGGTGGTTCTTGATCATAAACATCAACAGCAGCACCAGCGATTTGTCCTTTGTTTAAAGCACGAACCAATGCATCAGTATCCAGAACTTGTCCGCGTGCTACATTTATTATGAGCGCATTTGGTTTCATCTTTGTAAGTTCATTTTCTCCGATTAAATGATAACTCTCCTCTGTCAGTTTTACATGCAGACTGACAACATCGGACATCCGCAATAAATCCTCAAGCGTCACATATTTTATACCGAGTTGCTTTGCTCGTTCAACGGACGGATTATATGTCCAAGCAATTACATTCATACCGATTGCATTTGCCAGTCTTGCCATTTCCGATCCGATGTGTCCTGTTCCGACAATACCGAGTGTTTTTCCTTGCAGATATACGTTATCCATGCGGTGCCATTTTCCCGCTTTCATACCTGCTGTCATAAAAGCAGCGCGTTTAGCGAGGGCAAACATTAAACCGAAACTATGTTCCGCAACAACGGGGGCAGTTCTACCGGGTTGATTACAAACAACAATCCCTCTCTTTTTCGCCTCATCAAGATCAATCATATCTGTACCAATTGAACAGAGCGAGATCATCTTCAGATTTGGTAGATGCTTCAAAACATCCGCATACCATTTTACTATTCCACGGGAGTTAATAAGAATATCTGCATCTGCAGCTCGTTTAATTTTTTCTTCAACGGATTCTGGACGATCAGTAAATACTACAACATCGCCATAAGGTTCTAAACGATCCAGATGAGGTGAATCTTGAATTTGAGGTGGAGAATCACCGGGTACAACAATCTTGAGTCGGTCCACTAATTTTCCTTCTTGTTCTCAAGTTTTTTCGTTTGGGAACGTAAATGTGGTACTACTATTTCACCAGACATAATTTTTGATTCGAAATCCTTAACTTTTTTCAAAATATCCTCAGACAATAAAGATTTGTTGTCATCATCTACAATATATTCTATACCACCCTCTTTTAGTCCGTAATTTTTTACTCCGCCGGTAAACTTGCCTGTAATCACATTCTCTATCATCTGATAAACGGACAATTCCACACCTTTAATTATACTTGTGAGAACTTGACCCGGAACGAGACCATTTCCATTTGAATCTACCCAAATAATGTACTTTCCCGTCTGTTTTGCTGCTTCAAGAACACCTAATCCACTTGCACCGGCAGCCGCAAGAATTATATCCGCACCTTTATTATATTGTGCAAGTGCCAACTCTTTTCCTTTTGCGGGATCATTAAAAGCTTGTGGGGTAACACCAACATAATTTACGAGCAGTTCAATTGTTGTATCTGTGTTTTTTATTCCAGCAGCATATCCAATTTCAAATGCTTCAACAAGAGGAACTTTCATTCCACCAACAAACCCAACTTTTTTTGTTTCGGTTTTTAACGCAGCGATGACACCTGCAAGAAATGTCCCTTCGTGTGCCTTATAAATTAGAGATGCCACATTTTTCGGTTTAGCGACTGCATCAATCAGTGCGAAGTTGACATTTGGAAAATCTACTGCTACACGGTTCATCGGTTCTTGAAATTGAAATCCGACACCGATGATGAGATCAAACTTTAATTTTGCAAGACGCCGTAATGCCATTTCGGTATCTGTATTCTGTGTAGGATTCACTTCAGTCAGTTTGATATTCCACTTGTCAACAGATTTCTTTGCACCATTATATGCAGCATCGCAAAATGACAGATCACCACGACCGCGCACATCGTAAATCAAACCAACCTTAATTGATGCGAATACACTACTTATATTTATAAAACTAACCATCAGGATAGGGAACATAAAATACAGATATTTCCTCAAGGCAATTTCTCCTATGTTTCTAAAAAATATGAATCAGAGAAAGGGTTGACTCTGACAAAGAAAAATAAAATACAATTTGGTATATTTACGTAATCAATTATTAGGATACACCATAGAGTAGGCAAATGCAAGATATTTCTATACAGGGTTATTTAGTTTTCGGTATTTTGGTTGTTTTTTATCACAAGCGTTAATAGTTTTGGATATGCAGATATAGCGTGATTTTTCGCGCTATATCTGCTATATTTCACCTTAAAAAATCACACCATTTGAGGTGAAAAATG
>JAJDWI010000072.1 GCA_022825665.1 Candidatus Poribacteria bacterium | reverse complement strand
GGATAAGAGATTTGTATGCCAATGTTCCTTGGCAAAAGGTATCCCTTCATCCATACAACGGAATATATACTCACCAACTCCTAATCCTGGAAATCTACAAATCCTGGAAATCCTGGTTCAGACAGACAAGAATCACTAAATTGACGCTTATGGGCGGGGTTTCCCCATATTCACGGTATCACATTTAAATACGGAAAATCTCACCCAACTTGCCACCGAGAACACGTCCAGCACCGAGGAGACACGCAATTAAAATAACCATCCCAACAACACCAAGTGCACTGGCAATGTAAGGTCCTTCCCCAAGACGTTGTGATAAAACCCAAATTGCTTTTGTAATAGGATAATGTTTTTCCTGTTGTGCTAAAATAAGACTTTCACTTACCTCAAGCATGGAAAAAGAGAATACTAAAATCGCACCTGCAAGGATGTTCGCGAAAACCAAGGGTAATGTAATTTTATACAGAGTTCTGATTGGGGTTGCTCCCATGTTTTGTGATGCTTCTTCGTAAGTAATACTGGTTTGTTGGAATCCCGCGTATATAGAACGTAACATGTAAGGCAATCGTCTCACCGCATATCCGGTAATTAATAGAAATGTAGGATTATGTCTGGGATCAATCACTTCAATTAGACCATCTGGTAAATGCCTTAGAAGAAGTGATGTATCTGAAAAACTTCCCATATAACCAAAGGCAATTGCAACCCCAGGTAAAGCTAACGGTAGCATTGCAACTGCATCCAACAGGTTCTGAAATGGTAGTCGTTTACGTGTCAGCAAATAGGCAATCGCAACACCCAATAATAGTGCTAACAAAGTGCTGCAAATACTATATTTAAGGCTATTGAGAATACTTGGAAACGTAACAGAATGCGTGAACACCTCACCATAATGTTTTAATGTAATTGATTGTGGCAAAATCCTTTGGTACCATTCACCTGCATCCGGTGTTAGAGAAACCAATATAACACTGATATGCGGAAGTAACGCCATAAATATCAAACCACCGATAAACAGATATATGACGGTTCGCATCGTTAAATTAGCATCCGTTTCACGTGTAGTTACATGTCCACGTCCGAGCATTTCATAATGCTTAGTGCCAGTCCATTTCTTAGAGACATAAAACGCAAAAGCAGTCAACACGATCACAAGTACGACAAGGGCATAACCCATTGGATTTAGGTTAGCTTCACTGACAAGATCGAATATTTCAACTGCAATAACGTCGTTATAATTGAAGATTAGAGGTGTTCCGAGGTCTGTGAATGACCAGATAAAAACGAGAATTGCACCAGCAAAATAACCGGGCATCATCAACGGTAATGTTATACTTCGGAATATTTTGAACCGAGATGCACCAAGATTTTCCGCAGCTTCCTCAAGACTCGGATCCACATTTGATAAGGCAGCGACTATATTCAAATACATTATCGGATAAAGATGCAATGTGGACAATAGGACAACACCCCAAAAACCACCTTCAAACCAATCGATCGTATTTTCCATATCCATCAATCCGAGTTTCACAAGAAACATGTTGATACTGCCATAATTACCGAAAAATTGTTGCATTCCAATTGCACCAACAAACGGAGGCATTATCATCGGTATTAGGATGACAGAACGAAGAAGATTGCGGCCAGGATACCTAAACCGTGTCAGAAAATAAGCAAGTGGTAGACTAATAATGCTTGTAATCAGGGTAACTATCACACCAATATTGAAACTATTGATAACCAATTCCCTTTTATTCGGGTCAGTTATCATCAGTTTAAAAAATGTCAGATCAAATCTATTATTAATCCAAAATGATTCCTTAAATACATATAAGAGAGGGTATATGAGGAATATGACAAAAAAGAGGGTTGTTAGTCCGAGAATAAGTGTAACTGATGGGGTTAGATCGTATTTTCTCTTTAATTTATCAATTAAGGAAAGGTTATTAAGAGGGTGATCTGTTTCCTCTTGGGGATTGAGCATCTCTTTCTCCAATTCAAGCTAAACAGTGTAACATTACGCTTCTATAATTATACATTGAATTGCTTAGTATTGCACCAATATTTTCATCATTTCAACTCATTGAAAAACATGTTTATCTGCTTACATGTTTCAATTTTGACACACATGATGTCTATCATTCCACAGTATATCATGATGAAATCCTTATCATATTATCGTATAACCTCCTCCGATCTAATGCCTTAAAATACTATCAAAATCAACGAAAACCCTAAACTATATAAGGTAGAACTGTTAAATGATATTCTATATTTATAGGTTTATATAAAAGTGGCATTATTATTGCATAACTTAATCTATAAATTGATATGAAACCAGAATAAGGATTATTCGTTTTGTATTGCAACACTTTTGTAACATTCTACTATGTAGAAGAAAAGTGATAATAATAGAAATAAACCTTAGGGTTTAAAATCGGTAAATTATATAAGTAGAGTCTATATTAATAGGATTAAAAATAATATTCAATCAGTTGATGATATACAAACCTACGCAATAATTATGATATGTGATGTAATCAGAATGGTGCATTACAAAATTTAGGTTTGTAGGAGAAAAAATAAATGATAAACGTAATTCTGCTTGGTGGCATTGGTTCCTTAATGGGAGTTGGTGCAGGATACTTGATCCTCAATGCAGTTTTTGCGGGAGTTCAACATATCGCCAAGCCAAACCCCGATTCCTTGGATACAGAAAAGTAGTATAATATCATTGATATCGTATAGTTTATTTCACTAACCGATATAATAACCAGATATGCCAAATTTCTGAAGAATATGTAAACAGCAATATGCAGTATAACAACCTTCACTCTTGGCGTGTCACAACAGACGAAGCACGACAACTTCAAGAAAAGTTACGCAATCAGGTAATTCAGAAAGATCAATTTGCGGAAATTAGGACAATTGCAGGTGTTGATTTAGGAATTAAAAATGATATTTCTCTCGCATCTGTGGTAGTTCTCAACTATCCTAACTTACAAATTGTAGATGGTGTAGTTGCTGAAAGTCGTGTCAATTTCCCGTATATACCGGGATACCTATCCTTTCGCGAAATACCACCGCTTTTGGTGGCTTTCGCGCGCCTAAAAACAGAACCCGACTTGATAATAGTTGATGGACAAGGCATTGCACATCCAAGAAGGTTTGGACTTGCCTGTCACCTTGGATTGATTTTGGATAAGCCGACAATAGGATGTGCGAAGTCTCGACTCTGCGGAAAATATATAGAGCCTGATATAGAAAAAGGTTCTTACACACATATATTGGATCAGGACGAGATCATCGGTGTCGCACTTCGGACACGCACAAACGTTAACGTAGTTTATGTCTCTATAGGACACCGAATTTCATTGGATACTGCACGCATAATAACGATGAGATGCTGCCCAAAATATCGTCTACCCGAAACAACCCGTTATGCACATAAAGCAGCCACAGGTAATATATTTGAGGAAGTGAAATATATTAAGGAAAAGGAATAAGAAATTATACTAACTGTTGAATACGACTAAATAAGAAAAATAATAAACATTATAGGAAGAATAAACGTCTAAGGAAACTAAAAATTAAGTCTAAACAACCGGAAAATCATGATCGAGAGTATTCCACTACATTGGTCGTTTGACTATAACCATGGTGCACAGAAACCTGACTATGCAAGAGAATTGATCGAATTACTTCATCTGTATAAAGACAGCAGCGATTCGAGAAATGTTAACACAGTTAACGGTCAACATAGAAGACATGTTTACCAGATTTTACCAAATTACTGGCATGGTTATCAAAGAAGGAACAATCAAAACGAGTCAATTAGTATTGGAGAAGTTGTCGTTGAACGTAGGCAAGAAAACGGTGACCTTTGGAAATATAATGTTCGTTACATAAATAATACGAACGGTGAAAATTTACGGTACCGCTTTAGTTGTCGTGATGAGATTTATCGTCCATTACATGAAAATTGGAATGTAGAGGTACACAATAGTTGTACCGATATATATTCCAAATTATCGTGGGATGGTTATCTTACCTCAATCCCTGAAATTCAACTTCGTATCAATAACACTGATATAACTGCTGGGAAGATTGATAATTCGCTACCACTCACATGCAATTGGGCACTATTTGATGTGTTTCCAGCTCTCGTAGAAAGCAATAAGGAGAAAGTAGATTCTGTTGACATTGCAATACTCGATGACCTTGAACAGCTCAGACCGAAATGTAGAATTGGTTATCTTGATACAATAGAATCCCCGATATCACTTGTTGGCTATTTTCTATATGGTACGGGTTCATTGCCATCGTATTGGTGGGTTGATGCAAACGGTAACACAGTTATTGTCTCCTCTGTCTTTGAGACATTGGTGTTGAAAGAGAAAATGGGGTGACACCTAATGAACCAACATCCCAATATTCTCTTTATTAACACAGACCAACATTCTTGGGATGCAATTTCTGCGTATGGAAATCCATATCTCCATACACCGAATATTGATCTACTCCATCAAAACGGGGTTTCGTTTACTAAATCATACTGCACTGATCCAGTGTGTGCTGCAGCCCGTTCAAGTTGGGCAACAGGATTATACACTTCTGAGACAGGTGTCCCTTTTAACGGTGGACAGCTGCATCCTGAAATCCCTGATATAGGTCAAGTACTTAAGAAGGGTGGTTATAGAGCCTTCCATTGCGGAAAATGGCATGTCCCAGGTAGAGATGTCCGTGAAAGTTTTGAAGTGCTATATTACGGCAATGACAATATCGGTGCAGGTGGGGCAGCATATTACGATTCAGCCTCAACACATGCTGTTGCAGACTTCCTGACGAACTATGATGAAAAGGAACCGTTTTATCTCCAAATTGGATATATTGATCCACATGATGTATGTGAGTATTTACATAATCATGAGGAGAAAAGGATTCCAAACCCTGTAGAACAAGGGATTCTATCGGAAAACGAATTACCTCCGTTACCAGAAAACTTTGACTATGATATAAGAGAAACGGTACTTAATAGGGTTTGTAGACGAGTTGATGATGCCCTTATTCATTCGCGCATCCTAAAAGCAGTTCGGGAGTGGGATGAACTCCATTGGCGATACTTTAGATGGAACTATTACAGATTCATTGAAAAAGTTGACGCGGAAATCGGTAGAGTGCTTTCTCTACTGCAACAAACCTCTTTCAATGATAATACGTTAATCATCTTTAGTGCTGACCATGGTGAAGCGTGCGGAAGCCACCAGTTGTTTCAGAAATTCGCGTTATATGAAGAGAGTGTCCGTGTGCCATTTATCGTATCCTGTTTAAGAGAAGGGATTTCAATAGAAAAAGAACGATTTGACAACACACATTTTGTCTCTGGTGTAGATCTATTACCAACTGTTTGCGATTACGCCAATATTGAGACACCTGAAGCATCTCAAGGCATGAGTCTCCGTCCGTTAGTAGAACGGAATGATACAAATTGGCGCGAGCATGCATACATTGAAAGCAATTATTGGGGACGTGCAATTATAACTGACCAACATAAATACATAACGGAATATATACCAAAAACGACAGAGGACTTTATACCACCCGGTCCAGATGAAAAACAACTCGGTCTTGTCCAGTTGTTTGACAAACAAAATGATCCGGGCGAGAATGTGAATCTCGCTTATGAACCAAATTATCAGGAAGTTATTGATACTTGTAGAGATAAACTACTAAAACAGGAAAGTCAACTTAATAGACAGAAGAACGTCCATAATAGACCGCAAAATACTATCACAAATTGGGGTAACCGTTTACAGGATTATTGGCAAAACAGTAAATAACACATGGGAATATAAATTAGTTATAACAGATCTAATACCTAATTAACGAGATTTATCTTATTTTTCGACGGTAGGTGCGGTTTCCTAACCGCACTTGGATCAAAGAACTGTCATGTCAGTAGGGACGAGGTTTCCTCGCCCGTGCAAACAAGACGAATCAGATTAATTTGGTATAATATAATTAGGATTCTGAAGATGAATATATTTTCAAAACGCATCAATCGGCTTCCACCATACATGTTTGGAAAACTGAAGCAGTTGACGCACGAACGTCGGCAACAAGGAATTGATATTATTGATTTGGGAATGGGGAATCCAAATCAACCGACTCCACAACCCATTATTGATAAACTGACAGAAGCAGCACAAGAACTACGAAACCACCGTTATTCTGCTTCGCGCGGCATTTACAATTTTCGCAGAGAAGTCAGTTGGCACTATGAACGAAGGTTTGGTGTAGACATTGATCCAAATGAGGAAGCTATTGCTGTCATTGGAACTAAAGAAGGACTTGGACATCTCGCATTAGCCTTGATTGACGAGGGCGACTTAGCAATGGTGCCAAACCCGACGTTTCCTATCCACATGTATAGTGTAGTCCTTGCAGGAGGAAGTGTGGTTAGCATTCCACTAAGTGAGGAAAATGACTTTGTCCCCTCACTTGCAGAGATTACACGGGATATTTGGCCCAGACCAAAAGTTTTGATATTGAGTTTTCCGCATAATCCCACCGGGGCAGTGGTTGAGTTAGATTTCTTTGAGGAGGTAGTCGCATTTGCTAAACAACAGGATATGATTGTTATTCACGATTTAGCGTATGCGGATATTGTTTTTGATGGATATGAAGCTCCGAGCTTTCTGCAGGCAAAAGGGGCAAAGGATGTTGGGGTTGAATTCATATCCCTCTCAAAATCATATAATATGGCTGGATGGCGTTGCGGATTTGCTGCAGGTAATCGCGACATTATTGAGGCACTTGCTCGTATAAAAGGATATTACGATTACGGTATATTTGCACCTATTCAAGTTGCTGCAATCATGGCACTCCGCACACCGGAAGATGTCGTCACAGAGAACGCGGATGTGTACAGAAGTCGTCGCGATGTGCTTGTTGATGGCTTGAACCGTATGGGATGGAAGGTGTCAAAACCACAAGCCTCAATGTTTGTTTGGGCACCAATTCCTGAGGCATGGCAACACCTAAACTCATTGGAATTTTCAATGAAACTCCTAAATGAAGCGGAGGTTTGTGTCTCACCAGGTGCAGGGTTTGGACACAACGGAGAGGGATATATACGCATCGCGCTTGTGGAAAATGAAGATCGCATTAGGCAAGCGTTACGACAAATTCGTCGCGCACTGTTCAAATGATGTCTGTCTGCATAAAATCCATATTATACCATCTCTAAAATATAACTTCTCATTTACAAAAACGCGTTCGTAGTCGCGCAATTCATTGCGCCTCTTACATTACGTATGTGCGAGGTTTCCTCGCCCGCATGCTCACACATAGTCTGTAGGTCGAAGCGAGAAAAGCAACACCCATTAGCGTCAATTTAAGGAGAAAACGCGTTCGTAGTCGCGCAATTCATTGCGCCTCTTACATTACGTATGTGCGAGGTTTCCTCGCCCGCATGCTCACACATAGTCTGTAGGTCGAAGCGAGAAAAGCAACACCCATTAGCGTCAATTTAAGGAGAAAAC